>JAYEJK010000384.1:0-2073 GCA_034660535.1 Thermodesulfobacteriota bacterium
CTTCAGCCATCACATTACTGCGATTGCCGCATGACTCGAGGCTGGTGTGATTTGCTAAATCTTCACCATAAGACTCTTACATTCTCTATCCTCTACCGGTTTTAATCGGCGCTTTCGGTCCGACCCCGATTTACCGATTCAAGATAACATTCAAGTTTATCGATAAACGATTCCTCACCCATGGGCCGTCCGGTTCTTTCATGTTTTCTGAAGTGATCCATTTCATGTTCCCCGACATCATCTGAAAGAAACATTCCCCAGGAGGACCAACTGTTGCCTCGCTGTGTGATGTGGTGTGGATATAATGGAACCACTACCCTTGCGATTCTTGCCATGAGGTTCTTTTAGATGTATTTGAGGCGGATATTAATAATTAAGTGTGGTGTCCCCGGAATTCCTAATGATTGTCAGTTTCATGATTGCTCGATGGGTGATATGTTCCGACCGGTCCATGGCTTTGAGTTCTTCTACAATGGACTTGATATGCTGGGCCTTGTGCTTGCCATGAGGTTCTTTTAGATGTATTTGAGGCGGATGTTAATAATTAAGTGTGGTGTCCCCGGAATTCCTGACAAGAAGAGTTCTTCCATAATTTTCGCGTTTTCAGGAATACAGCGATTTACCGAATAATTATGTCAAAAAGCTGAAAACTTCAGTATTATCAAGACATGGGTCCACCACGAACCCCTTAAAACTATAGACTCTCAAGCGATTAAGTTGTTGAATTTTAAAAGAGCGTCCCTCTCCCTTCACTCTCCCTTCATTCGTAAAATGGCGTGGTAACAAGCGCTTGGAAAATGTAATCGAGGTTTTCTTACCATATAGTAGAATGTAACGAAACGATACCCATTTGTCAAGCCTGACCCCGTCTCCTTTTAACCCGACACCAGGGCAGCGTTATTCGTATTGCACGCAATGCCTGCAATGATTATAATGATTATAATGATTTCATATTATGTTAATTTTAACTAAGTTATTTGAGGGGAAAAATGGAGAGTCTAACCATTCGTAATCTAGATCCGGTTGTCAAACACGAGCTACGGCTTCAGGCGGCTCGCCATGCCTGTTCCATGGAAGAGGAAGCCCGCAGAATTTTACGGGCCGCAGTCATAAAAACCGATAAGGAAAAAGGTATAGGTACCTGGATCCATCAGCAATTTAGTAAAACAGGTGGCTTTGATCTGAAAGTCACCAGAACTGTCCCCCGCGAATTAAACCTTTTTGATGGTGAGTAATGATCCTCCTGGATACTAATATACTTTCTGAACCCATGCGGTCTACCCCTGACTCCAGGGTTATTGACTGGCTTAACCTCCAACCTGTGAACCACCTTTTCATCAGCTCAACAACTCAGGCAGAAGTTGAATTTGGTATTGCCATTTTACCTAATGGTAAAAAGAAAAAACATCTCCAGGCTGCGAGCAAGGCCTTATTGGTTAAATTTTCTAATCGTTGTTTACCCTTTGGCTGCGCTGAAGCCTCTATTTATGCCTATATCTTAGCTGTTGCCCGTAAACAAGGCCTAACCATAACCAGAGAAGATGGCCAGATTGCCGCCATCTCCTTAGCCAATAACTTCACCCTGGCCACTCGCAATATTAAGGATTTTACCACCATCCCAGATTTACAATTATTCAACCCCTTTGATTATTGACAGCCACTTCGGCTATTGCTATATCCTCGTTTTTGACCCCAAAAAGGCCAACATAGGCCCTGAAACAGGCTGTTTCCTACTACTATACATCAACATATCAACCACTTAGCTTGGCCCGACCCCCGCCACACCCAAATTTCACATTTGTCATTTCATGGCCCAGTCAAATCTCACGAGGCGTTCTTTCATGCTGCCCCCCATCTTGTATGGTATTTGTCATTCAGCTCTGCACAAAGAATATCATTTCGATTGGATGACTGTCAAATGCAGTCATTATATTCCTGCCCCCTTTCCCTTTTGAACAGGTCTATAATGCCGATTTCAGGGTTAAAAACGGCATTATAGGCCTGTTTTTCAAGTGCTTTTTAGCTCTTTTTTCTATATTTACAGCGTGTTAGCATGGCCCGACCCCAGCCCCG
>JAYEJK010000385.1:0-2067 GCA_034660535.1 Thermodesulfobacteriota bacterium
ATTCTTTCCTCACTTTGCATTGACGTTTTTTGCACGGACAAACAAGTTTGTCCATGCCACCCATCAGGCAGTTACAAAAAATGGTGCAAGGCTTTCCTCCCCCAAATCCGTTATAATCAGCATATTTTGTGACTAAAAAACCGAAATTGATCTGGTCACTAATGAGACCATTAAAATTGAGTTGAGTTATTTTCTTGTTTAGGGTCTGGAAAGAAATAACTTGGATTTTCCGTTTCCGAACTGTATCACACTTTTAGCCGGTTTGACATCCCCGAAATCCTCACCGTAGCCCTGCTACGCTTGCGGTTTCGTGAATATCAAACCGACTAAATCTGCAACACATTTCGGATCGGAATTACCCAAGTTATTTCTTTCCAGACCCTTAATGTCCCCTTAATTCCTTAACTTTTCACCCGCGCAGCATAACAAAAACGTTCCACCTCTTGAATCTTGACAAACGAGACAACTGTTGTACAATTGTCAAAAAAGGAAATTCCGGAGGTAAATATGGATATTGTAATTGATACATCTGCATTAATTGCGGTTATTGTCGGGGAACCTGAACGTAGCAGGATTGTCGAAATTACAACAGGAAATACACTTATCGGGCCAGGCTCTATTCCATGGGAAATTGGTAATGCCTTCTCGGCTATGTTCAAACAAAACAGATTGACCCTTGAGGGTGCTCAAGAGGGTCTACTAATCTTTAAGAGTATTCCTCTTCGGTATATCGAACCAGATTTTTTTAAGGCCCTAAAATTGTCTAAAAAATCAAACATGTATGCATACGATGCCTATTTTTTGGATTGTGCTATTAGACATAAAGCACCGCTATTGACGTTAGACCAAAAGCTAAATACAGCTGCTCAAAATCTTAACGTCGAAACCATGGAGGTTTAAAATGCAAGTTTACACATATTCAGAAGCTAGGCAAAAGCTCGCTATCGTTCTTGAACAAGCTGAAAATACAGGCAAAGTATTGATACGAAGGAAGGACGGTCGAACATTCGCGTTGATTCCAGAAAAAATCGTTTCTTCCCCTCTAGATGTTCCATCTATTAAAGCGAATATTACAACACAAGAACTAGTTGATATTGTTCGAGAAGGGAGAGAAAGGTAGAACCAATAAGGATTAGGGAGAAGAGGGAGAAGGGGACGGAGAAGGTTACGTCCCCAAAATTCCCCCAAAATTCCCAGAATTTAGCTGTTTCTCATGGATGTCAAATGGAAACCATAGCATTTTCAGGCATTGTTTTGTAACCCAGCGATAAATTTATCTTCAGTAAGGAGATGGGATAGAATAACTTTGCTTTCCAGGTGAAATCTCAGCGTGTGAAGAAGGATCATTGTTACATTAAGTCTCCCCCCAGTTACTCTTGAAAATGGGAGTGGGTATAAAGAATCCGGGTGGAAGAAACGTAAACAGTCACAGAGTACAACCTCTGCTTTGTCACTAAACAAGGGAAACTGCGGTGTCGCGAAGCTGCGCAATATGCTCTAGAATATCCTTTACCTGCTCCTCCCCTGCTTGAAGCAAATCACAGATTTCCGGCAAAAACTCAAAGGTATTTTCTTCATGAGCAATCCGGTCTGCCCAATGAACGAGAAAAACCTGCTGGGAATACTTTTTTGCCAGAGACGGGTTGTGATGAAACTGCACGGCTTGCTGAACGACTTCTGAAAATTTCCATGCCTTTGCCAAAAGATATCCAATATCGGTATGATATTGCTTCATGATTGTATAATTCTGAACTCTTGAAAGTTTATAACCTTCTAAAAAACCGATCAGTACGGTCTTGCCGATATCATGCAGAATGCCGCAGACAAAGACTTCATCAGCATTAAGCTTCATGATAGGCCCAATTTTTTTTGCAATAAATGCTGTAAGAAGGCTGTGCTGCAGAATGGGATAAATTTTCCTTTCGTTTGCCGGGCTCATCTGACTAAGGGCTCAAGTAAAAATAAGTTGGACAATATTGCGCTCAGATTTAGGTCGGATTGGGCCGATTGTGAGGTTACAAAACCGCAGGACCAGCAGCGCTAATTTGAGGATTTTGTAACCTCACA
>JAYEJK010000386.1:0-2061 GCA_034660535.1 Thermodesulfobacteriota bacterium
CTTCAAGGCTGGGCCGGTTGATCCCAATTTCAGCAGTAGTCTTGATGTGCCAAACGGAGGCGTACTGCTTGGATTGCCCACCTTGTTGAGCATGGGTCTGCTTCGTCACGCGGATAGATATTTTGAGTATAGTGGACCCCATAAATGAGACAATAGTTTAAGGTGTGCTCCTAAACAAAAAAGGAGCAGATATTTCATGAAAAAACGAAAAAATTACAGCGACGGTTTTAAAGCTCGGGTGGCTCTTGATGCCATAAAAGGGCAAAAGACAAGTAATGAGCTAGCCTCTGAGTATGGTATTCATCCGAATCAGATTGGGCAGTGGAAGAAAAAACTTCTTGATGGATCATCTGAAATATTCAGCCGTGGCAAGAACCGTGAAGCTGAATCTCATGAAGCAGAGAGAGACAGGCTATACCAACAGATTGGGAAGCTTCAAGTGGAAGTTGACTGGTTAAAAAAAACAGCGGGGGTACAAGACATGAGCGTGGCCAAGAAAAAAGCCGGCATTGAGGAGAGCCACCCCACTATGAGTGTAAGTAGGCAGTGTGAATTGATAGCTCTGCCCCGTTCCAGTTATTACCGTACTGATAGTCGCCTCTATAAAGAAAGTGATGCAAACCTGCAGCTGATGGAGTTGATCGAAGAAGAGTATACCCGGCATCCATTTTATGGGACACGGAAAATGCGGGATTATCTGCGGAGTAAAGGCTTTAAGGTAAACCGCAAACGGGTTCAGCGTCTCATGCGTATCACGGGGATTCAATCGGTTGCGCCAAAACCATATACGAGTATTCCCCGCAAAGAACATAAAGTATATCCTTATCTTCTTGGAGGTATCGATATTAACCGCCCTGACCAGGTATGGTGTTCGGATATTACGTATCTCCGCATGCCCGGTGGTTTTGTTTGTCTCACAGCGGTCATGGATTGGCATAGCCGTTATGTATTGTCTTTCGAACTGTCAATTACAATGGATGATGATTTTTGTGTGAGCGCATTAAATAGTGCGATCCGCAAGCATGGCACACCTGAGATTTTCAACACCGATCAAGGCTCTCAGTATACAGGCGAAACTTTTACCAATGTTCTCAAGAATAATGATATCCGGATCAGTATGGACGGAAAGGGTCGTTTCATGGACAATATTTTCATTGAACGGCTTTGGCGTTCTTTGAAGTATGAAGAAATTTATCTCAAGGAATATTCAACAGTTAAAGAGCTTTTTCAGGAATTGAAAACGTACTTTGAGTTTTATAATTTTGAACGACCCCATCAATCGCTAGATAAAAGAACACCAGCTGAGGTTTACTGGGGTGAGGCTGTTGACAGGATAGCGGCGTGACAACCAAAGACGAACTTTTGTACAAGATACCCGCTGCTGTTTGTGGGTTCTCCGACGAGCAATCCGTAGTGCCCATTCTCGAACCCAAAAACAGCAGCTCCCTTGGTTGCCAGATGCGTCTCTTCGGTAGATGAGATTAATAAAGAGGAGAACACCTTAAAAAATGGAGAAGTTGTCCTTTACATTGGGTCCACTTCAGCCCTGGCATTTTTTACCGTTAGACTCGGGTAATCGATGTCCTGGCATTTGACACTTAGCCTTTGACCTTCAGCCTTCTACCTTCAACCTTAACGCTATTCAAAAAACTAATTGTTTTATTTCACAGGTATGATAAATAATAAATATGTATAGTAAGTGTTTGACAAGGACAACAGGCCCTCCATCTGAACGCGATCAGCCCGGCTCACATATTACTTACATGGTGAGCCGAACTGCTAGCGCCCATATGGAGCGCCTGAGAACGATTACATACGGAGGAGTCTGCAAAATATGGGGCACCTCTGAACGGTTACGTTGAGTGTTGAGTAGTGAGTGGTGAGGAAAACCAGATCATATCTTTAATGTGTCGGAAAAACAAAGTTTCGCTTATTCGTACAAGATTTGGACACCGTCATTCCGGCATGTTGTTAGCCGGAATCCAGAGCACCAGTAATTTCCTGGATTCCGGGTAACTTCTCAATAAGTGGTGGTAAGTTATACTGGATTCCGGCTGACTG
>JAYEJK010000387.1:0-8595 GCA_034660535.1 Thermodesulfobacteriota bacterium
TTAATGATTCGAGTCATGCGCATTTATGAAATCGCCTGGTCACCGAGCCAAAAAGGAGACACGGACAAACAAGTTTGTCCATGCCACCCATCACCCATCGCCTCCCCCAAATCCGTTATAATCAGACTTTTTACAGGTTGAACCTGCTCAGGTTCAAGTCGGCAATGTATCTTGAGACACCACATGCGATCTGTTCCGCGACTGTATGAAGGTAGGCATCGCTTTGAAGCCGTTTTGCATCTTTGGGATTACTTATAAACGCGATTTCAGTGAGAATTGCGGGCATCTGGGCGCCTATCAGTACGATGAACGGCGCTTTTTTTATACCATGATTCTTAACCCCTCCATATTTACGTGAGAGACCTGATATTATATCATCCTGGACATATTCGGCCAGTTTGGTTGATTCATCAATTTTTGTATTATGCATGAGATCCATAAGAATTGCCTGCAGGTCACTCAAACTGCTGGACGATGTAGCGTTTTCAAACGCCGCGGTCCGCATCTCATCCTTATTCGTGGCAAGGCTCAGAATAAAGGTCTCTACTCCGCTGACATCGGGAGTAGGGGCTGCGTTTACATGGATTGATATAAACAGATCAGCCCCGCTTGTATTCGCAATAACCGTACGTTCCTCAAGCGGGACAAATACGTCCCTGTTTCTTGTGAGGATGACATCACAGGCTGGCTTGGAATTTAATATGCGGGCAGCCTTTTTCGCAACTTTTAGTACAATATCCTTTTCATACATACCATTCGGGCCGACAGCGCCCGGATCCTTTCCCCCATGCCCCGGATCCAGGACAATCCGCCTTGCGCCCAGACCAAGCTGCTGAGGAAGTGAAGGCGCGCCCACCACGTCCGGTTTACCAATTCCACTTTTCCGCCGTGTGCCCCATACATCAACCACTACCCTGAACGGATCTTTCAAGGTGTTGATTTTGTAATCAGAGACAGTCTCCGTATCAAGAACCACTCTGGCAACGTTAATGGAAAACTGGGCGCTCCGCACCCGTTTGAGCAACCCATCCTGAATGGGAATAGTGGAGTTAAGGTCCGGTGAAACCTTGCAATTATACAGGTTTACGTATAGGCGGCGAGGTCGATTTCCGGCCCTTTCAAGCAGGTTTGCCTTGTATTCAACCTGCTGGGAAACCTCGATTACAACCCTTGTATAATATTTTGTGGAACCGTGCCTCAAATCATTAATTTTTGCTCTCGAGTCCTTTGACTTTGCAGGACGAATTATTTCTTGGCGGCCCTTGATTTTTTTAAGAAGCAGTGCCCCGTTCGGCGCCATATCACCGTCAGGATAAACAGCGATCAGCTTTGCAAAAGTTTTTGCCGCGCGTTGAGTGTCTTTTTTTTCATCAAGATAGATCTTGCCTATGGCATAAAGCGCGTCGTCCGCCAGTCGGTGTTTCGGGAACAGGGAGATCACATCCTCATAATTGGCGATTGATTCACCAAGATAGAGCGGATTTTTAAACCTGGCATACATATCATCATGGTAGATCATGGCCATGCTGAAAAGGCAAGAGGGAGCAAGCCAGTGATCCGGGTCGGCCCGGTAGACCTTTCGAAATGCCTTGATGGCTGTCTTCCATTTTTTTCTTGATTCAGCCCATGCCTTGTTGCACTGCAGGTTTTGATAGTAGGCCCGGGCCATCCGGTATTTTTTCTGAATCGGCGACACGGAAGCCGAGGGCACGGACTGAGCTGTCCGGGGCAGAAGGAGAAACAAGGCCAGGATAAATACAAGCGCCGGTGACAAGATGCGTTGCATGCGGCTGCATCCGGGAAGGAAAAACAAAACATCTCTCTGATTATTCCGATTGTAACCGTGCATAATATGCATATCAATTTGTGGCTCTTAATAATTGTCGGAATCGTAAAAAACACGATTCCGACGCGATAACTGTATTATAACATATTGAAATCATTGATGGCGATAATTCACGAATAGACTTTTTACGACGTTATCATCTGTTTCAATTCGTAGAGAGTATTAAGCGCATCCAAAGGCGTCATTTTGTCAGGACGCAGTTTATCGAGCCGTTCTCTGACAGGGTCATCCGTTGCGCCGAACAATTCAAGCTGGGTAGGCCGGGAAGGATGTTCGGCAATCATGGGACCGGCTATGCGCGGCTGTCCGCGGGTGTTGAATTCACCCTTCTCAATGTTGTGAAGGATTTCCCCGGCCCTCGCAACAACACGCTGCGGAACGCCCGCAAGGGCCGCCACCTGGATGCCGTAACTTCGGTTCGTGCCGCCCGGCAACAGTTTGTAGAGAAATATTATCGAGTCATTCCATTCGCGGACCGCGATGTTGTAATTTTTTATCCGGTCACTGGTGCGCGCAAGTTCGGTGATCTCATGGTAGTGGGTTGCAAAAATGGTCTTGACGCCTTTCCCGTTCTTGTTCACAAGGTCCTCAACCACTGCCCAGGCAATGGCAAGTCCGTCAAACGTGCTGGTTCCACGGCCGATTTCGTCAAGTATGACAAGACTCCGGTGCGTGGCGTTATTTAGTATATTCGCTGTCTCGTTCATCTCCACCATAAAAGTGGACTGCGCTCTTCTGAGATCGTCCATGGCCCCGACGCGCGTGAAGATCCTGTCCACGATTCCGATCCCGGCTTCGGTTGCAGGCACAAAACTCCCCATCTGGGTCATCAGGACTATGAGGGCGGTCTGGCGGAGCACGGTCGATTTTCCGGCCATATTGGGTCCTGTGATAATAAGGACTTCATTGTTCGTCTGGTCCAGATGGATGTCATTTGGAACAAAACGGCCTTTGGGCAGCGACAGTTCGATAACAGGATGTCTTCCTTCCCGGATTATGATCTCGTCATCATTATTCACATGCGGCCGAACGTAATTATACCGCCTTGCTGCTTCACCAAGACTTGCCAGGAAATCGATCCCGGCAATATCCGATGCGGCTTTGAGTATCCTGGAACTCTCTTCGGCCGTTTTGGCCCTGATTTCGCAAAATAGACGATATTCGAGTTCCACCCGTTTTTCTTCCGCCCCGACCACCTTGCTTTCAAACTCCTTTAATTCAGGGGTGATGAAACGTTCCGCATTGACCAGGGTCTGTTTCCTGATAAAGTAGTCCGGCACCTTGTCCAGCCGGGCTCGGCTCACTTCCAGGTAATAGCCGAATACCTTGTTGAACCCTACTTTCAGGTTGCCTATTTTTGATCGTTCACGCTCCCGGCTTTCAAGATTTAAGATGAGGTCTTTGCCGTGTTTGAGGATTGAGACCAGTTCATCAAGCTCCCGGTTGTAGCCTTGTTTTATGAGTCTGCCGTCGCGAAGCGTGATCGGCGCATCTTCCCTGATGCTTTTTCCAAGCAGGTCACGGACATCACCAAGTTCATCGAGATCAGCGCCTATCTCTTTGAGCAGGCCGTCGCTGCATGAGATCAGCATTCCTTTCAGGAACGGCAGTTGTACAAGCGATGCCTTGAGCGCTATGAGATCCCTGCCGTTTCCACTTCCAAGCACAATCCGGCTGTTCAGTCTTTCGATGTCATAGACCTGGGAAAGGATGCTGCGAAGTCCTTCCCGGAGCGGTAACTCATCGCCCGCAATATTGACAATAACCTGGTCGGAGAATAATTGTTCCACCGCGCCCAGGCGCCTGTTTATCCGGTCCACGTCTTTTAAGGGAAACAGCAGGGATTTTTTAAGCAACCTCGCGCCCATGGGCGTGGATGTGCAATCCAGGATCGAAAGGAGTGATCCCTCCCGGTTTGCCCCGACTATGGTCTGGGTGAGTTCAAGATTGCGGCGGGACGAATCATCGAGAAGCAGAAAGTCTGCAAGATCAAGGGGCCTGATCCGTTCGATGTGGGCAAGATTACTCTTCTGTGTCTCGGTGATATAGGTAAGCAGGCTGCCGGCAGCGGGTATTCCTGCCGCCATCCGGTCACATCCGAAACCGGCCAGGTTTGCGACCTTGAAATGGTCAAGCAGGGCTTCCCTCGCCAAATCCATATCAAATGAGCCGGCAGGCCGTTTTGTGATGCAGAGATCAGGAAACAGAGCGGAAAGGCTTGAAAGAAGTTCGCCGTAGACATCCTCAATTGCGTCTTCGTTGATCAGGATTTCAGATGGGGTCATCCTACCAAGTTCATCCAGCAAAGAGTCAATATCATCACATTCCGCGATCAGGAATTCGCCTGTTGAGATGTCTATCAGGCTCAGGCCCCACAAAGGATGGAATTTTGATTTGGTTCCCCGTGCAGAACGATTCCTGCCGCTGTTTTGCCGGACGACCGAGGCAATATAGCGGTTTGACTTGTCGTCTAAGATCTGCTCTTCGGTTATAAGGCCGGGTGTCACGACCCTGACGACCTCTCTTTTTACAACTCCCTTGGCATTGGCCGGATCTTCCATCTGTTCGCAGACAGCGACCCTGAAACCATTGTTGACCAGCTTGGCCAGATAGGTCGAGGCTGCATGATACGGCACCCCGCACAAAGGGATACTGTTTTTATCGTCCTTTTTATTCCGTGATGTCAGGGTAATCCCCAGAACGCGGGATGCAGTCACGGCATCGTCAAAGAACATTTCATAAAAATCACCCAGCCTGTAGAACAGAATAGCATCCTTGTGCTGTTCCTTAATCCCCAGATACTGGCGCATCATGGGGGTTATTTTTTCAGGCTTTGGAATATTTGTTTTTTCAGATAATTTGTCCATTTCAGGCTGCCACCCGATGGATAACGGCATGAAGCTCTTCTCCGGCCTCGATGATGGCAAATGTCCCCGGCGCGCCGTATTTTCCCGTGCCTCGAAACGTTCCCGGATTTACGAAAAGTACCGGGCCGATCCAGTGGTTGACAGGCTTATGGGTATGCCCGTATACAATACAGTCCACGGATTCAAATTCATTTAACAGGTGGGCCTCGATATCATAAAAATATCCGTCACCGTGGATGAGTCCTATCGTAAACCGGCCCACATTTATAATTTTTTTTTGAGGCAGGACATTGATGACGGATGAGTTACACATGTTGCCTCGGACAGCATGGACCTCCTTGCCGGCAAAGACGTTGAGAACGCTTAATTCTACCAGGTCTCCGGCATGCAGGACCATTGAAACATCGGAAAAACATTCAGCCGCATGCGCCCTGAAAATGTCGTCCGGCCTGTATAAATGAGTGTCTGAAATTACGCCTATCCTGATTGCCTCCATGTCCACCTCAGCCCTGTTGTTTCTTTGCGCAGATTGAAATACAATTTCCAGTAGTCGATGACATTTGATTTTATCAATGTCATAGGTTCCGGGTTCCGGGTTCCGGGTTCCGGGTTCCGGGTTCCGGGTTCAAGGTTCAAGGTTCAAAGGTTTATTTGATCGGAATTTTTTCCTATTCAACCCTGAAACTCTCAAGTTGAAGATTGTAAGAATCTATTTATAAAAAGAAGAGTCCAATGATAAACAAATAGGGGGCAAAACTCAATATGTATCCTCAATCCGGCATAGCAGGAAGTCTTAACTCCCTTGCCTACTTGTAAGCGATCACAGGTGCTGTAGCTGTGCGTGATCAGGGCAATCAGTTATAGCCCACCTATACTGGTTGCCCTGATCGCGTGCAGATGCAGTGCCTGTGATCGCTTACTCCTACTTTTACGTTGACATTCAGACTGAGCCGTTGTTATGTATATCTGTAACTGTTCAGGTTCAAGGGTCCTAACCCAGATAAACTGGAATTTTTAAAGGTCCTGGATAAGTACCTTAACAGCTGCGTGTAACTATTTGAAAATATTTAACCTTTTTGATTTCCTGCCAGAAAAAACAAGAAAATTACCACTAAGGTACTAAATAGTTACATATATTTTAATGTATCGGAAAAACAAAGTTTCGCTGATTCGCATAAGATGAACCATCGTCATTCCGGCTAACTAAATGCCGGAATGACGAAAAAATTAATTGTTCTGTGTTTTTGCCCATAGGGCATTATGTTCCTTCGATTCAAATAACGATAATAATAAAGCGGTTCTTCAGGATGATACCTTAAGAATCGTTTCTGTTTTCTGATTATACAAACTCGCCAAAATCCGTTATAATCAGGTTGGTTTTTTTGGAGAATTATGATGAGCATACGTGAAGACGCCATAAACGGGAACATGATTCCTGTTTTTGAAAAATGCGCAAAAAATGAGGGAATCACTCCTGAGCAGCTTATGAAGTCGGTTGCAGCAGGTGTTGCGGCGATTCCCAAAAATATACATCACGATTTTGATAAGATTATTGCCATTGGCAAAGGAGTGTCCACAAAGGTCAATGCCAACATCGGTTCATCAATGGACCATCCCGGCATGGGACAGGAACTGGAAAAACTCTACGTGTCGATTAAGGCCGGTACCCATGCTGTCATGGATTTGAGTATGGGAGGGGATCTTGATGCGGTACGCAGAGGCATCCTCAAAAACTGCCCTGTGCCTCTGGGGACCGTGCCTCTGTATCAGGCGATTGTCGAGACCGTTGAACAGGAAAATCGTGAAATCGGCGATGCCACGGTAGACCATATTTTTAAGACCATTGAAAAACAGGCCATTGACGGGGTGGATTTCATGACCGTTCATTGCGGCATTACCAGGAATTCCCTTGAAAGACTAGCTGGACATAAAAGGATGATGGGAGTGGTCAGTCGCGGAGGCTCCTTCACAATAGAGTGGATGCGTAAAAATAATAAAGAGAATCCACTTTTTGAGCACTTTGATGACCTGCTTGCCATTCTCAAGGAGCATGAGGTCAGCCTCAGCCTCGGGGACGGCCTGAGACCCGGCTGTCTTGCCGATGCAACAGACCGCGGCCAGGTACAGGAACTCATTCATTTGGGAGAACTTACCCTGCGGGCCTGGGACGCGGGCGTGCAGGTCTTTATCGAAGGCCCCGGACACATGCCCATGGACCAGATCACGGCCAATATTATGCTTCAAAAACGCCTCTGCCACGGCGCTCCCTTTTACGTGCTAGGACCGCTCGTGACTGATGTCGCTCCAGGGTACGATCACATAACCAGCGCGATCGGCGGTGCAATTGCCGCGGCAGCAGGCGCTGATTTTCTATGTTATGTGACGCCTGCTGAACATTTAAAACTGCCCGGCTCCGATGATGTGCGTGAGGGCGTGATTGCGGCCCGGATTGCCGCGCACGCGGCAGACATTGCAAAGGGAATCCCCGGCGCCATGGAATGGGATAATAAAATGGCAGAGCGGAGGAACGCCCTGGACTGGAAGGGCCAGATAGATCTGGCCATGGACCCTGACAAGGCCAAACAGTTCAGAGATGAAGGCGGGGCCTATAAAGGGTCAACCTGCAGCATGTGTGGTGAATACTGCGCAATCAAGGTATATAAAAAAGATTAAACGCCCTGTTGGTGCGGGAGGTGACCGGAATGGTAATGCCCGAGTTTCTTGTTTCCGTAATTGAGTTGGTCAATTCTACCAATGTCCCGCAGCAGATCAGCGAAGTGGATGCCAAGGGGCTGTTCACCAATAGCTATTTTTTAGCGCCGTTTATCGGTATGGTGGGGTACATGATATACAAGCAGGCATTAAACAGCCTGGTTGTAATGGGTCTTGGCATTGGACTCTGGATTTTTTCCGGTTCCAATTACATGCAGGGCGCCATAGTAGACGGCGAAATACAACTGGGGAAGCTGTTACCCGTACTGGCAGTCTGGGTAGCGGCCATCGGCGTATTCATTTATTTCCTCTTTATCCGTTCAGACTGAATGAGCAACAGGCTGCCGGACATCTATCATATCCTGTTCAACCATTTCGGACCTCAACATTGGTGGCCCGGTGACTCTCCCTTTGAGGTCATGGTGGGCGCCCTCCTCACCCAGAATACTAACTGGTCCAATGTCAGCCGGGCCATTTCCAACCTGAAAAAAAATAATCTCCTCTCATTTGACGCACTGGAAGCCCTTCCCGTTGAAGTCCTGGCAAAACTGATCCGCCCATCCGGCTATTACAACATAAAGGCCGTGAGACTGAAAAATCTGCTCGCTCTTATTAGAAAAAACGGAGGCAGCCCTGAAAGCCTCTTTAATAAAGAGACTACGGAACTAAGGCAGCGGCTTTTAGCAGTAAACGGGATCGGGCCTGAAACCGCTGACTCCATTCTGCTGTATGCCGCCCAAAAACCTGTCTTTGTAGTGGATGCTTACACCCACAGGATTCTCGTGAGGCACGGCCTTATTTCAGAAGAGGCGACTTATCACGAAATCCAGGGCCTTTTCATAGACAGCCTGCCGGAAGATATTTCGCTCTATAACGAATATCACGCCTTACTCGTCAGACTCGGCAAGGAATTCTGTAAAAAAAGCAACCCGCGATGTAAGGGGTGTCCGCTTGAAGACTACTAGTGTAGCCTCCAGCCGTTTTTTTTATCCTTCCATCGTTTCGGCATTACCTTGACAAGTTCGTTCTGAATTTGTATTCAGAATTTTCTGATTATAACGGATTTGGGGGAGGCGATGGGTGATGGGTGGCATGGACAAACTTGTTTGTCCGTGTCTCCTTTTTGGCTCGGTGACCAGGCGATTTCATAAATGCGCATGACTCGAATCA
>JAYEJK010000388.1:0-8579 GCA_034660535.1 Thermodesulfobacteriota bacterium
GCCGATTGTGAGGTTACAAAACCGCAGGACTAGCAGCGCTGATTTGAGGATTTTGTAACCTCACAATCGGCCCAAAACGGCCTGAAGATGAGATGGAAGATGTACAAGTTATTTTTACTTGAGCCCTAAGATCGGTAAATCGGGAAAGTAGATTAGAAAACTCTGTAAATAGAGGGAGTATTTAAATAGTTGTGAAAAGGACAATTTTTTTAATCCTTTCCGCCACCAATAAGGAGTCCAATGACCAGTAAAATTGATAAAAAATTTATTCCCAGCCTTCGAGAGGGTGTTGATATAGTGAAAATGATTTTTTTTAAGGATTTGAAAAATTATCTCCAAGTCAAATTCAAGGAAAAGGAGCCTGCCTATTGCGGAATGTTGGCTGGAGCCATGATGAATGAACTTTTTGGAACTCCTAATCTTGATGAGAAATTTAAATCCTTTACCCACGAAAACAATGAACGTATCAGGCAGGAACTGGAAAATATCGCCCATGAATTTAAAGATTTATGTATTTTACTCACTGATGCCCTGCGCATACATTTTCTCTGCAATCACCAAGAGGAGATAGAGGATAATAACGAAGAAATCCTGGTGAAAGCGAAAGAGTATGGAATACTGATTGAGGAGAGGGATGTCCCTCTGCCAAAGGGGTTCATGGAACTGATCTACACCGTTGGAAAAGCCCGTGGTTTGATTAGTGAACAGAAGGGATAATGTAAAATTTGGGAAGTGTAATCTTTATTTTTTCCGAAAATAAAAGCCTTCAGCATAGCCGGCTAGCCATTACTGATCAGAAATACTCTGAACCGCCCGTATTTTCGAACCGGCATTGTTCAACCAGGACAATGGATTCTCCGGCTCTGTTCCATGTCTGATCTCAAAGTGAAGACCTTGTCCCAGGAAATCACCGCTCTCGCCCATAACACCTATCACCTCGCCACGGCCCACAGTGTCACCTTCTTTTTTGTACAATTCGGAAACCCTTGAAATCAGGCTGTAGTACTGTTGATCATGGTCAATGATAATCAGTTTGCCGTACCCCTTGAGCTGACCCGCATAAACAACCCTTCCGTGATAAACGGCCTTTATGGGCGTACCCGGCGCCGCTTTGATGTTAATACCGCGCGCATATGAGGTAATGCCGAATTTTCCCCTTGTGTTCCGTCCAAAACGGGTCACTACAGTGCCCGAAACAGGGGGCTCCAGCCAGCCCCTGTTCCCTGCGAATCCGCCCGGCCTGGAACCAGGGCGCCGTTTTTTTGGCGAAGTCAGGCCATGTGCCCGTTGTCGTCTGAAACGGGATACTTCTTTCTCAAGATTTCCAAGCGTATCGGCAAGATTTTCGGCAGCATCTTCCATTTCTCCTAAAGCCCTCTGATACAGCTTTTTTTCCGTGTTGATCCTGGCAAGCAACGCTACTCGTTCCTGCCTTGCGAGGGCCAGCCGCATCTCCTGTTCCGTGACCTCCTTTATCACCACAAGCAACTGCTGTTTTTCATCTTCCAGGGCCTTGCGGGACCTGTCCAGTTCAGTGACCTTGGATTTGTAGTCGCAAATGACCTCTTCATCGTGTCTGGCAATATGATGGAAATATTCCTCAAAATTCAAGAGATCCGGCAGGGCGGAAGCTGAAAAAATAACATTCATTATCCCAACAGATCCCATGCCGTAATAGGCGGCAAGCCGCCTTTCCACATGGTACTGAACCTCTTCCTTTGCAATTAATGCAAGGGATAATTCCTGCTGCTTTTCGCGGATACACTCCTCTTGTTCCGTAAGCTCCTGCCTCAGTTTATCCAGTTTTTTTCTCTCAGCCTCAATCCGTATATCTATTCCTTCAAGTTCCTCGATGAGATTGAACTCCTTTTCCCTGGATGTCCGAATCATACTCTTGTGGTTGGAAATCCCCTTCTCAATTCGCTGAATCTTGTTTTTCTGACTTTGGACCTGAGTCTCAAGTTGTTCAATTGAGGAGTGAAAATTATAAGGCTGGGCGGTCCAGCCCGGATTCTCCACAGCCGACATCAGGATTAAGAGAACAAGAATTGAAAGCCGGAGGCGCGTTATCATTTTAAATAATCAGACCTTTAAGAATTTCCGGATGGAAATAAGGCTGCCGCATGTGCATAGCATTATTCCGGCAGACAGGATGGTTGCAGTAATTGTGAAAGAAAAGAAGGAGAACTCGAACAGGCTTAAAAAGCCCGAGCCCGCAAAACGTATCTTGACCCAGAGAAACAGGAAGTAAAGGAAGATAAGCCCCAGCCCTGACCCAAGGGCGCCCTGAAGCACGCCTTCGATCACTAACGGTCCACGGATAAAGCTGTTTGTAGCGCCCAAAAGCCTCAAGATTTCAAGCTCCGCCTGCCGTGCAACAACGGTGAGCCTGATAGTGTAAGAGACCATGAGCACGGTTGTCAAGATCAGGAGACACCCGCTCAGAAGGACTATGATCCTTAAAAGTTCCGTGAAGTGATTAAAACGTTCAACCCAGTCCTTGCCGTACTGGACCTTGCCGGCGACTGGAAGTGTTGCAAGGTGATCGGCCAGTTCTTTGATATGCGATAAGTTTTTAAGGTCCTTTTTGGGATAGACCTCTATTGATGGCGGGAGAAAATCACGGCTCAGATCGTTCAGTACGTTCCTCTCGTCTCCAAGCTGTTTTTCAAGT
The DNA here is from genome assembly GCA_034660535.1 of Thermodesulfobacteriota bacterium. Lineage (GTDB taxonomy): Bacteria > Desulfobacterota > Desulfobulbia > Desulfobulbales > DAOVYS01 > DAOVYS01. The sequence continues at coordinate 2,675 of JAYEJK010000388.1, forward strand.
CTTTTAAACGCTTCCTCGCGCGTTACATATTCAATCTTTTCAACTTCCGTGAATTCACGAATCCGTTTTTCAAGGTCAATCACTATTTCAGGGGCCGGCTCGGTTTCAAGGAAAAGGACCAGCCGCAGATCATTGTCAAAACGCTCCCCAGCCTTTAAAATGTTGACATAGACCAGAAAGAAAAAGGCAAATATCAGAACAGAGAGGCTCACAGTCAACAGAGTCATGACCTGCGCCCCCGGGGTCTGTCTGAGATTGCGCCAGGTCTGGATAAAAATGTATGTGAGTTTCATAAAAATAAGGGATATGAGTTTGACAGACTCCTAACCCAGACAAACTGGAATTTTTTAAGGTCCTGGACTATTTTCAGTACCCCCCTGAGGGGTATAAGTACCTTTACGAAAATATTTTCTAAGGTACTAAAGTAAACGTTCACAGATGCAATGCTGGTAAACGCTTACGAAATCGGTGAAGAAATACTGACGTAAATGATACATGAGATCTCGATTTCTCTCAACGTCAATGTCATTATAAAACAAGAGAAGGCCGAAGATGAAATGAAAAATTGTGCCGGCATACAATGTGCCGGCAACTGACTGTACACGCTGCCAAGTTTTTTTATAAAATAATGTCGCATATCGCGCAACATGCTGTATGGTAAAAATATAATTACAAAAGCCCAAACCCAAAAGGCGCCCAAAAACAACCTTTTTTGAGCGAACCCTAAAAGAGTTCAAAATGGAAGGGGATTAATAAAATGGTGTCCCCAAAACAAACCAGGATAGATTATGACACTTGTTACGGCTAAAACACTTGAAAAAACGTATATTGCCGGCGATATTACGGTCAGGGCTATACGCGGAGTCGATTTTACCATTGAGCCGGCTTCCTTTGTTTCTTTTGTCGGCCCGTCAGGAAGCGGAAAAAGTACTCTGTTGAACATGATCGGCTGTCTTGACCCACCAACCAGCGGATTTCTTGAAGTCGCGGGCCGTGATGTGACGCATTTCAGGTCAAAGGAGTCGGCCGGATTCCGCGGTAATCATATCGGTTTTATTTTCCAGGACTTTAACCTGATCCCGGTGTTGACTGTTTTTGAAAATATTGAATATCCCTTGCAGATGGTCCAGAACTGGCCGACCGGCAAACGAAAACAGCGGGTTCAGGAGCTGTTGGAGGCTGTCGGCATGAAAGATCAGGGAAACAAATTTCCCGGTCAGATTTCAGGCGGCCAGAAGCAGCGAGTCGCCGTGGCACGCGCCCTGGTGACCAATGCCAGGCTGGTGCTCGCTGATGAGCCCACTGCCAATCTGGACAGGGAAACAGCTAACCGCATCATTTCCCTCATGAAACAGATGCGGGATGAATTCGGCACCACCTTTATCTTCTCCACCCATGATCCTAAGGTAATGAAAAGCGCTGAAAAAATATTCACACTGGAAGATGGCAAGCTGCAACAAACAACAGGCCGACAGTAAAGGATACAATCATGTTTAATATATTCAAACTTGCCGCTCGTAACCTGAGGCGCTATAAGAGACGGACTTTTCTTACCTCTATTCTGATTACGCTCGGAGTGGTTGCCGTGCTGATCTTTGTTTCCGTTTCCGGTTCCTTCAAGGCCATGATGATCGGCCAGATCACGGATTCCATGCTGAGTCACCTGCAGGTTCACCGTAAGGGATACCTTTCCTCCATTGACAGTCTGCCCTTAAACCTCAACCTGAATGGCAAACAGATTGCCAAGGTGAAGGAGATCCTGGACAAAAATAATGCCGTCGAAGCTTACTCCATGCGCATCAAGCTAGGCGCCATGTTCAGCAATTTTGCGGAAACAACCAATGTACGGCTTAACGCTGTTAACCCCGAGCAGGAGATACGGACTGTCCCTATGCTTGCTGATCGCATCATCAAAGGGGAAAAGGACGGGCTCCTTAAAAAGGGGGAAATTCTTGTTCCTGAACTCATTGCCAAGGGGATGAAGGTCAAAATCGGTGACACTATTGTCCTGGTTGCCACCAACAAGGATGGGTCGGTTAACGGTCAGCCGCTTGTGGTACGCGGTATTCTGGAAGGTATTTCGGGTCCGGGCGGGAGGGATGGCTACATCCACATCGACGATGCACGGGCGCTGTTGCGCATCAAGGACAGAGAGATCAGTGAAATTGCCATACGTTTAAAAGATATGGATCAAATGTATGATGTGTTTGACAAGCTGAAGGATCAGCTTGGATCATTTAAAAATAAAATGGATAAGCCGGTTTTTGAAATGCATACATGGGAAAAGCTTTCACCATTTTTCAATATTGCCCGGATGATCGACCTGATGACCTTTTTCATAAAGATCATGCTGGTGGCCATTGTTCTGGTGAGCATCATGAATGTTATGATTATGGCGGTTTATGAACGTATCAACGAAATCGGCACCCTAGCCGCCATTGGCACCCAACCAGGCAAGATACTCTCTCTTTTTCTGGTTGAGGGTTTTCTGCTCGGCGTGGTCGGCACCCTGATCGGTGTTGTCATCAGCCTTATTACCATTGCCGGGATGAATGCGGCCCAGCTCAGTTTTGATTTCGGCCGCCAGAAAGGACTGTTGCTTTCCCCAACCATTGCATCAAGTGACGTGTTAATGGTTGCGGCTATTGTTATCGCCATAGCCGTTCTGGGCAGCTTGCAGCCGGCCTGGAAGGCAGCGAGAATGGATCCGATAACGGCTCTGCGTCATGTATAGAACGTTCACAGGAGAAAAATATATGAAGAATAAAAAAGTTTTTTTCATTACACTTGGTTATATCGCCCTTGTCCTGTTTCAAGCAACGGTTGTCCTTGCCCTTGACGGCAACGAAATCCTGCGCCGGGTCGATAAAAACATGCAACCGGAATCCTATGAGATGTACCGGAAATTGATCAATATAGAGCCTGATGGCTCTAAAAAGGAATTTGTCCTGTACACGGTCAAAAAGGGGCGGGATAAAATGGTGGCTCTCTTTCTTGCTCCGGCCAGTGAAAAGGGACGTTCCACCCTCCGTCTCGGTGATAACATGTGGCTCTATATTCCCAATGTGGGCAAACCCTTACGAATCACCAGCCTGCAGTCAGTGGTGGGCGGGGTATTCAACAACTCTGATATCCTGCGTCTGGACTACAGTGTGGAATATAATGCTCAGCAGATCAGCGACAAGGGTGATACCTACATGCTTGACCTGAAGGCCAAGACAGTATCAGTTGCCTATGACCGGTTAAAGATGCAGGTGGATAAAAAGACCTTATTGCCGACCACCATTGAATGTTATGCAATCAGCGGCATGCTGATCAAAAGCCTTCACTACACGAAAATAAAAGATTTTGGAGATGGTATTGTCAGGCCGTCCATGCTTGAAACGGATAGTCCGCTCCACAAGGGATACCGGTCTGTGATGATATTTGCCAAAGTCAAGAAAAAGGAACTGGCAGATGAGGTTTTCACCCTCAACTACCTGTCTAAGGTTGATGAGCTGCGATAGTACTGGTCAATATTTCGCATGGCTCCTGTCCTGCCTGTTAATCATCTCTCCCGCTCTTCTTTACGCAGATGAGGAATTCAGTTTTGAGCTGGAGGAGTTTGAAAAAAAAACTCTGGAGTGGGGAGGCTATGCAGAGTTAAAGTGGGAACATATGGATATCAACCATGGCTCTGCTTTTGCCCGGCTTAACCTCTCCGGCCAGCCCATATCGACACTGGATCGTTTCGGCGGCAGTCTGCAGATTGACGGTTACTACGCCAAAGGGATAATCAGCTTTAATTGGCTTTTCAAAGCTTCCGCTCAGCAGGATGATCTTGGCTGGGCGGACATGGCGGATATTTACAAGGCATATGTCAGCATTAAACCGGCGCCTCTTTTTACTGCGAGCCTGGGTAAAAAATTATACAGGTGGGGCAAGGGGTATGCATGGAACCCGGTCGGTTTTATCAACCGTCCCAAAGACCCCAACGATCCGGAAGAGGCGTTGGAAGGTTACACGACAGCCGAAATAGATCTTATAAAAAGCCTTTCAGGACCATTGCAGACTGCGGCTCTTACTGCAGTGATTTTGCCGACATGGAAGGATGTGAATGAAAATTTTGGTGAAATAAACAATATCAATCTGGCAGTCAAGCTCTATCTCCTGTACAGGGATACAGACATCGACCTGACCTGGTACACGGGTAACAGCCGTTCAACCCGCTATGGTCTGGATTTTTCCGGAAACCTGGAGCCGAATTTTGAAATCCATGCGGAACTTGCCTATATTCCCAGCCAAAAGAGAATAATCCTTCAGGATGCCGGCTCTTCCCTGATCCGGGAAACCACAGCGTTCTCCTATCTCCTTGGTCTCCGCTATTTATCAAAAAATGATATAACCACCATTATTGAATATTATCACAATGATGCCGGGTACACTGAAGAGGAAGTGGCACGGTTTTTTCAATTTGTTGCAGACGGTGAAAACCAGTTTCTTGCCTCAGGCAGTGATGTACTTCTTAAAAAGGCAAGTGAGATGAGTCTGAAAGGTTATGGCAAGCCGCAACCGGGTCGCAATTATCTCTATGCAAGATTCACCCAAAAGGAACCCTTTGATATTCTGTACTTTTCACCCGGCCTTACCACAATTGTCAACCTTGAGGACAAAAGTTTCTCTATAATCCCGGAGCTTGTTTATACAGGATTTACAAACTGGGAATTACGGTTGCGTTTTTCCTACCTTAATGGCGGAACATCCACCGAATATGGCGAAAAAATGAACAGCAACAAACTGGAATTGCGAGTGCGTTATTTTTTCTAAGGGCTCGCTCATTTTGAGGATTAAGAAACAGGTGTGGCGCAATGTTGATAGAAGTATCAAATCTAACGAAAAAATTTAATAGTCTGACAGCAGTTGATGACATCTCCTTTGCTGTAGAAGCAGGTGAAATCCTTGTATTACTTGGCACAAGTGGTTGTGGAAAAACAACAACTTTGAAGATGATTAACCGACTGATAGAACCGACGTCTGGAGAGATTAGGATTAAAGGGGAAAATGTTCAAACGCAAAAACCTGAAGAATTAAGAAAGCGAATCGGTTATGTGATTCAAAACATCGGGCTTTTTCCACATTATACGGTGGAAGAGAATATAGGGATTGTTCCAAACCTTTTGAATTGGGATAAACAACGCATTACGAGGCGAACTTTAGAACTTATGGAAATGGTTGGTTTGCCGCCTGATGATTTCCGAAAACGCTATCCGGAAGAACTCAGTGGGGGACAGCAACAACGAGTAGGGCTTGTTAGAGCCCTTGCGGCTGATCCACCGATTGTGCTTTTAGATGAACCTTTTGGGGCTTTAGATCCAATCACACGAAGGCAAATTCAAAAAGAATTTAAGACTTTGGAAATGTTGCTGAATAAGACCATAATTTTGGTGACTCATGATGTTTTTGAAGCCTTTGAGCTTGCCGTTAGAGTTTGCCTGATGGATCAGGGAAAAATCCAGCAGCTCGATTCAGCGAAAAAAATGCTTTTCACACCTAAAAACGAATTTGTCAAGGATTTCTTCCAAGCGAATCGTTTCCAACTTGAATTAAAAGTACTAACCTTAAAGGATATTCTTCCTGAAATTGAACCGAAAGAAACCTCTCATGAGAATATTAAAACATTTGAAGAAACCACAAATTTACTGGCTGTTCTGGAGTCTATCGAACATACTTCTTTGACGCAATCAATTTTTAGAATAAAAGATACTCTAAATAACCAGGTTGTAGAAACGACTTCTGAACAAGTTATAGCAGCATTCTACAAAACCAGATCTAAGTTATCGAAATGAACACCCTTAAAGTTTTTATTGATTTCATTCTTTCCCATCAGGAAGAAATTGTTGAACAAACGATTGAACATATTGGTTTG
>JAYEJK010000389.1:0-8538 GCA_034660535.1 Thermodesulfobacteriota bacterium
AAAAAACAAGAAAATTACCACTAAGGTACTAAAACAAAAAAAGGAGAGAATATGGACAGTTTAACCCTTGTTGCCGTCGCTTCGATCATCTCCGCCGGACTCTGCATCGGGATCGGCGCCATCGGCCCGGCTCTGGGCGAAGGAAGGGCCGTGGCGCAGGCCTTGAGTTCGATCGCCCAGCAGCCGGATGAAACCAATACTATTACCAGAACCCTTTTCGTTGGACTGGCAATGGTGGAATCCACTGCTATCTATTGCTTTGTGGTTTCCATGATCCTTATTTTCGCAAATCCATTCTGGAAATATTTTCTCAGCAAAGTGGGAGGATAAAAGGTGCTGATTGACTGGTTCACCGTCATTGCCCAGGTAATCAATTTCCTGATTCTCATTTTTCTCCTTAAGCGGTTTCTCTACGGCCCGCTGATTGCGGCGATGAACAAAAGGGAAAAACGGATCAGCGACCAGTTACAGACGGCGGAAAAATTACGACTGGAAGCTGAGCGCAGGGCCTTGGAACTGTCAACGGAAAAAGAGGAATTATCAAAAAACAGGGTCCTGTTGCAGACAAAAGCGCAGCGTGAGGTTCAAAAATGGCAGGACGAAGAACTCGAAAAAACAAAATTCGCTGTAAATGCGGAAAAACAGAAATGGCTGGCCGCCATTGATGCGGAAAAAGAGGAATTTTTCCAGAGACTCAGGATCCGCCTCGGCCAACTAACCTTCAGACTATCCAGGAAAGCCCTGCTTGATCTGGCGGACTCGAGTCTGGAGGACAGGGTAATAGACACATTTCTTCGAAAAGCGGAACACGAAAAGGATTTACTGGCCGGAAATCAGCCGATTGACGGCCCTCCGACACTCTCTCTCAAAAGCGGCTTTGCACTGACGGATGAAATGAAGAACAGGCTTAGAACAGAGCTTCATCACCTGCTGAAACCCGATGTTACGCTGACCTTTGCAGTTGAGCCCGATCTTGGCCTCGGCATCGAACTGGTCTCCGGAGACCGTAAAATTGAATGGAACATCAACAGGTATGTCCTTGATATTGAAAAAGAAGTGATGCGTACCATGCAACTTCACACAAAAGGATCTCATGATGCCTGAAACACTTTCTTCACTCCTCAGCGTAACATCCGAGGCTATTGAACAGTCGATTGACAGCCATAGGGCTGAAATTACCGAAGACGAAGTCGGCAGCATCATTTCAGTAAGCCAGGGCATTGTCTGGGCTAAAGGTCTGGGCAGGGTCAAATCCGAAGAACTGGTAGTGCTCGGCAAAGACACCGTAGGCATGGTATTTGACCTTTTGCCGAAAAGGGTGGGTATCGTACTGCTCGGACCCGGCGAGCTTCTGAAGGCAGGCGATGAAATAAAACGCACCCACAGGGTGCTTGATGTGCCGGTTTCCCAACAGTTAATCGGCCGTATCATCGATCCCCTCGGGCTTCCCCTGGACGGAAGGAATAGCCTTCCCGACGAACAACGCCGCCCTGTTCAGCAGGAGGCGCCTCCCATCATGGCACGGGCGCCGGTAGAAAGACCCTTGCAGACAGGGCTCAAGGTTGTCGACGCCCTCATTCCGGTCGGCCGCGGCCAGCGCGAATTAATTCTCGGCGACCGCCAGACAGGCAAAACAGGCATCGCCATTGACACCATCATCAATCAGAATGATAAAAATGTCCTTTGCATTTATTGCGCCATTGGTCAACGCAGCTCAAGTATTGCCAAGGTAGTGGACGAACTCAGGCGGCATAAAGCACTTGACTACAGTATCATCGTGGTTGCGGGGGGCAACGACCCCCCGGGCCTCCAGTTCATGGCACCCTATTCCGCCACCACGATCGGCGAGTATTTCATGGCCCAGGGACGTGACGTGCTCATTGTGTATGACGACCTCACCCGGCATGCCCGGTCCTACAGGCAGATTTCCCTTTTGATGCGACGGCCGCCCGGTCGCGAGGCATATCCTGGTGATATCTTTTATGTCCATTCGCGGTTGCTGGAACGATCCACCCACCTGCGGCCCGAGCACGGAAACGGCTCCCTTACCGCTCTGCCGATTATTGAAACCGAAGCCCAGAACATCTCCGCCTATATACCTACTAACCTCATCTCCATCACAGACGGCCAGATATATCTTTCTCCCGATCTGTTTCAGAAAGGAATTCTGCCTGCCGTGGATGTAGGGAAGTCCGTATCACGGGTCGGCGGTAAAGCCCAGCTTCCCGCCTATCGAAAAGTTGCCGGTGATCTGCGCCTGTCCTATTCACAGTTTCATGAACTGGAAGCCTTTGCCAGGTTCGGAACCCGTCTTGATAAGAAAACCCGTAAAACCATCGAGCACGGCAGAAGGGTCCGTGAAATCCTCAAGCAGGATCAATTTGCTCCCTTGGAGGCGGCGGAGCAGATAGCTGTATTATTCGCGGTCAACGAAGGTTTGTTTGATGAAATTCCACTGACTGAAATACCCCTTGTGCAACAGCTTGTTATTGACTGTGTGAGGAAAGAGACCGGCCTGGCAAAAAGAATAAGTGAGTCACAAAAAAAAGACCCTGTATGGGATGAGCTTGTTTTGAAAATCAAGGAATTGCAAAAGGAAACAGATGCAGACACTGGAAGGATTGCAGAAAAAAATAAAGACGGTGCATGACCTGCTCTCTGTGGTGAAAACCATGAAAAGTCTTGCCGCCGTTAATATAAGACAGTTCGAAGCGGCGGCGTACGCCGTGGACGAGTTCAGTCAAATCATTGATATGGGCTGGCAGATCTTTTTACGCCACCAGCCGGCGCTGCCTGATACGAGCAGAAAAAATTCGACCGTATTCATCGTATTCGGCTCTGACCAGGGGATGTGCGGTCAGTTTAACGAAAGCATAACCGATCTGGTTCAAACCAAATTAAATAGCCTTGTTGATCAGGGAATGTCCGTTTTCCTCTGGACAATCGGAGAGAGAGTGAGGAGCAGTCTGGAGGATGCGCATGAGGTTCATTATTTCAACCTGCCGGGCGCCATCCAGGGCATCAACGAGGAAGTCGGCAACATAGTCAGTCACATCGACATGTGGCAGCAGGAAAAGGGCGCAAGCACAATTTTTCTATTACATAATGAAATGGTCCGGGGCACAAGCTATCAGGCCGTTTTAAAACAGCTCCTACCCCTTGACGGGAAATGGCTGGCGCAATACCGGAAACAGCCCTGGCCCGGAAACTGCCTGCCGCAGCAGGGCATTGCCGGCGCCTTGCTTTTCCGGCATCTCTTCAGACACTATCTTTTCGTATCCCTATACAATGCGTTTGCCCAGTCCATGGCCAGCGAAAATGGAGCCCGTCTTGCCGCCATGCAGTCAGCGGAAAAAAATATCCTGGAAACCGAAGAAAATCTTCAGGCACAATTTCGAGAAACAAGACAGAGCACCATTACGGCCGAGCTGTTTGACATTATTGCCGGATTCGAGGCATTAACCGACGAACAATAAGGGTTCGCCCCAAAAATAAATTTACATTTGCAGGTGTTGAGGCGCCTGTGATCGCTTATTTTTCAAACAGGCTTTTAAAACTTCCCGGCATCAGAGGCTATTGCCTCTATCAGATCACTGAACAGAAATGTGTGAATCGGGTGGCAGCTATACCAGTACAGGGGTCCCCAAAACCCTTTTGGGGCGAACATTGCGGTCTGTATCAAACGTGTGCCGTCCCCTTCCGGTATGGCTTCCCACTGCAGCCATGCCCGGCCCGGGACCTTCATTTCAGCGCGCAGCCTTAACAGGCGGGGCGGTTCAACCGCCTCAACCCGCCAGAAATCAAGGGCTTCACCTGGGAGAATTTCCTTTGGATGACGACGTCCGCGGCGCAGGCCAGGGCCGCCCGCCAGTTGATCTATCCATCCCCGCAGTTCCCATGCCCATGTCAAGACAAGCCAGCCACGGTCTCCGCCGATACTGCTGAAACTTTCGAAAACAGCCTCCGGCGGGTAGTCAACATGCAGACTCCTGACTTCCCGGATCAGACCTTCGCGGTCTGTCTGTTCATAAGCCGGTAGATTTCCAAGCGCGCCGCTCCAACGGGTCGGGACATCTTCCTGTTCAATCCTGTCAAGCGCCTGCTCTACCGCCTGATGATACGAAATCGGTTTGATTTCCGGAAAATATTTTTCCGCCTTGCCTGTGTCGGCGGCAACAGATTCCATACAGCTTTCGATAAGCGGGATTATCATGGCATACGGAATCGATGTAATCAGCCCTATCACAATTGATGCCGGTTTCGGCGGAATCAGGGAGGGCATACGGATGAGCCGTCTTTTCATAATCCCGCGCACTTCCGCATAACTATCAATCATCTCATTATAAGCAGTCAAATCCGACCCGATTTCAATGAGACCAAGAGGCCCCCGCTTTATTGACAGCAGAAGATATTGAAGCACATCGCAAGTTGCGATTACCTGGGCATGATTTTTTATCCATGCCGGGACCGGCATTACCAAAAAACGCTGGGTCAAATAACGTATAATTTCAAATGAAGCGGAACCTGATCCGATAATCGGCCCGGCGCGAAATTCCGTTACCGGCAGTTTTGAACCAAGGATTTTCCCGACTTCAGCCCTGCTTTTCAAATGATCGGATATTTTTTCTGTTTTTGGAACAAGCCCGCCCAGATATATGACGTGCTTCAGATGCCCGCCTGCCTGAACAAAGTTCTCGGCGGAGAGCCGGTCCTGCCTGACATGATCTGTGCCCGCATTCATTGAATGCACGAGATAAAACGCGATATCCATATCTATAAAGGCAGGTTTAAGTGTATCAAAATCCGTCAGATCACCTGTCACGACTTCAACCTGTTTTGCCCAGTTGCGGCCTGATATCCTGTTCGGATCACGCACCAGTATGCGTACATCATAACCATGACTAAGAAGAAGCGGAACAAGCCTTCCGCCTATATAACCGGTAGCGCCGGTAACAAGAATCTTCATGTTGGTTTTTTATTAAGATCCACTGATTTGGCATGCCTTAACTGTTCGTTCATGCCGCGTATCCGTGATGACATTTTTTCAAGGAGACGGAAAGCGAGTGACGGATCTTCCTGCAGTCGGCGGAGGAGCGTCTTTTTGTCAACAGTCAGCACCCGTACTTCGCCGTCCAGTGCGCGAACAGTACCTGAACGGACTTCCCGGTCAAAAAGAGCCATCTCACCGAAAAATTCACCCTCATCCAATACAGCGAGTCTGATTTCCTTACCGTTTTCAGTTTGAAGCACTTCAACTTTCCCGTCCTGGATCACATACAGGCCGTCCCCGACCTCACCCTGGTTGATGATTACTTCACCATCCCTGTATATCCTGCCCAATGATTCGGATTTCGTGAACCCGGATCCGAATCGTCTGCTTGCACCGCCTTTTTTAAACAGAATAGCCGACGCCGTTTCCCGGATCAGATTGAATATAAACATCGGATGCAATGTACGCATAACGATCTCCTTATAAGGAGCGCTTCCTGTAAAAGTGTCCCACAGGACCGTACTCATGTGTCTGCGGTTCCCGGATTTTTGTTGTTCTTTTGAAACCATACGCAGAATTCCGTATTTTGCAAAGTCTCTCTTCTGAATCTGGCGTGTAAATGTAAACAATATTTTCCCCATATTGTTATCAAAACTGATCCCCTTGAGCACCGGCATAAAGTGTTTATCAAAATCATTATAAGATACTCCATGCAGGAGAGCTGTTGCGGCTGCTGCCTTGGCGACTGAAAATGCCGAGCCTATCCCGTTTTTATACAGTTTTGTCACAGAGCAGTCGCCGATCAGCACAATCCTGTCGGAAAAAGGTTGAAAAGCGCTGCTCGTATTTATTTTTGGAAAACATTTGCAGATAGAAGTATTGGATTCCATCCAGCCGGGAGGGAAGCAACCCTTTACTTCGGGCGTATTCAGAAAAAAGAGCACAAGCTCCTTGTCTATTCCACGGCCGAGAAGCACAAGAGAAACATATTCGTCTTTTGGTATCAGGGCCGCGAATTCGAGCCTGGGGACATTCAGAAGGAAAACATGCATGGACCCGCCGAAGTATTTTTTCACAAGGTCACGGCCCAGCGGAAATTCGCAGATGAATGTCCTTGCTACATCAGGCGGTCTAAACCTGGGAACCAGTCCGTCAAACAATTTTAGTGATGAAGCGTTAATCCCGACTGCCCCTGCGATCAGTTCATATTTCCTTGACAGACCGCCCTTGGTCTTCACAATGGGGTATCCGTTATCAAGGCTGATCTGAACAACTCTCTCCCTTATCAGGTCGGCGCCTTTATTTTGTGTCAGTTTCTGCAGATATCCGTCAAAACCGCCCCATGTAATCCCCTTTGTCCCAAGGGGGCCTCCCCCCCTGTACATGGCCGCTATTCTTTTTTCTTGAAGCGGAGTATCGATCCGGACGCTGCCGACATCCATATGCAGGACATAAGAATCAATACCGCACTGAACTACATGGGACGGAATATTGATACCCTCGGCTGAAAGTATCTGCACAAGTGACTCGGAAACTATGCCGCCGCAATGATTGCAGCCGGCAGGCCCGCACCGGGAAAAATCTTTTTGTTCGTAAACATCGATCTGTATATCAACCCCGAGCCTTTCAGCCAGATCCAGGGCCGAATAACTGAAAAAACTGCCGGCAGGTCCACCGCCGATAACCGCGATTCGAGATCCGTTATCGAGTTTAAGCGGAGATGAATTCTCCCCAGGGGCCGGCATATTATTTGTTTCCGGCATTATTATTCACCTGTTTTCATGATAATCTCGCGCCCATCCGGAAATAGCGATTTAGCGTTGCGGAGCGCTGCCGCGCCGGATACCATCTCGGACCCGGCGGAACTGCATCAGGAAAGTGTGGACTGAAACCGCCACTTAGGGTCTGGAAAGAAATAACTTGGATTTTCCGTTTCCGAACTGTATCACACTTTTAGCCGGTTTGACATCCCCGAAATCCTCACCGTAGCCCTGCTACGCTTGCGGTTTCGTGAATATCAAACCGACTAAATCTGCAACACATTTCGGATCGGAATTACCCAAGTTATTTCTTTCCAGACCCTTATCCTGCCGGTTATTCTTTTTTTGAACGGTTGTGTGGTCTATTCCCTGGAGCCGTTTTTTTATGCTGACAATAAAATTAAAACGCCGGAATTTATAATTGGTGAATGGATCCCGGTGATACTTGAAGGAGTTGAATAATGTTTTCAACCTCTTTTTACCCCTGGTGAACATTTATCACGATTTGAGTCTTTACATACCCCGGCAGGATTGTTATATTCTCTGACTTTGTGTCCTTTCCCATATAAAAATGATAAATAACCAGTGTCTGTCGAGTGCTTTTTAGCAGGCCGACCATTTTGGAGGTGTTTCATGATAAGTGTTGCCTATGCCGCCGGGGAGGCCGCCCCGGCAGGACCCGGCGCTTTGGTCCAATTTTTGCCCATTATCTTAATTTTTGTCGTGTTTTACTTTTTGCTGATTCGTCCCCAGCAGAAAAAGGCAAAAGAGCATCAGGCATTTTTAGACAGTCTGAAAAAGGGCGATGTTGTAATTTCCAGAGGAGGATTACAGGGAACCGTCAGAGGGCTTACGGATTTGATGGTGACACTTGAAATCGCGGACAAGGTCCGGGTCAAAGTGGCGCGTTCATATGTCCAGGCCTCTATATCATCCATGGCCGTGTCTCCGGTCAAAGAGGAACCCAAAACCGGCTGAAGGATCGCCCGTTTCTGAGCCTCATAGGTTATGAGGCCGGGGCTTTTTTGCGCAGGAGCGTGTTTTTCTCCCAGCCTTCCGCCGGCGGCATGGTTTTGAACGTAACCATGTTGCCGGGATTGGCCTGTTCAAGGATGACTCCGTCCCGGCCGCGTATTTCATCTATTTTAAAAAAGAACTGATCAAGCCCCTGTTTCAGATACTCCAGCCGGTCGCCCGGCCTGATCGGGTTTCTCACTTCGACAAGCGGCTGCCGGCCTGGTTCGCGGACCACGCCTGCCGGGATATGACTCTGTTCGATCCTGGAACTCTTGTAAAGCATGTCTTTTGCATCCGGCGGACCGTCAAAGAAGTTTTCAGTATATCCCCTTGATCCTGTTTTCAGCAGTTCCTGCATGAATCTATCCGGCAAGGTTAATCCGCGTTCATGCTCTGAATCATCAGGCAGTGCGGTTTGCGCCAGCAGGTCCAAGGCTGCCCTGTACACCCGCACCACTGATCCCACGTAATAGATGCTTTTCATCCTGCCTTCGATCTTCAGGCTGTGCACACCCGCCGCAATGAGTTCCGGCAATCTTGCCAGCAGGCATAAGTCCCTTGAATTAAAAATATAAGTTCCGCGGCCGTTTTCCTTGACAGGAAAATACTGGCCCGGCCGTTTTTCTTCCAAAAGGGCATAACCGTAACGGCATGGCTGCGCGCATGTTCCCCGGTTGGCATCCCGGCCGGTCAGGTAATAGCTTAAGAGGCATCTGCCCGAGTATGAAATGCAGAGGGCGCCGTGTACAAAAACCTCGATCTCTGCTTGAA
>JAYEJK010000390.1:0-8448 GCA_034660535.1 Thermodesulfobacteriota bacterium
ATGGCCATGGACAGGCGGATCAACGATCTTATCGAGACAAAAAGCATCAGCATCCGGAAGTACCTGACTAACCCAGATAAACTGGAAATTTTAAAAGGTCCTGGACTCTGTTCAGTACCCCCCTGAGGGGTATAAGTGCCTTAAAACATGTAGCACCGCAGGCGTCACATATAACTTCAGAGTTTTTCTGCCACAAAAAACAAGAAAATTACCACTAAGGCACTAAAAAACTCCAGGAGGCGACCCTCAAAGAAGAAGGAAAGGCAGCAACAGATGAGAGGGGGTTATGTTTATGAACAAAGAAAAAAACAGACACTTTTCAGCCCGTTAAGAAGAAAAGGCGATCACAAACTAAGCTGGACTCATCTGCCGGACCGAAGATTGAGAAAGAAGAAGGTTTCGGAGGACAGGAGAAAAACCGACAAAAAAAACACGAATAAATAGATTCCTTGTAATCGTTCAGAGACTGCTGTAACTGTGAACGATTACATTTTTTGGGGTTGGTTTTAATTTCGGCCACAAGTCTTTCATTGGGCAAAGGTGGGCACAGCCCACCCTACAAAAAATACATATTTCCACCATGTTATTCTTAGTTCTCTTGTAGGGTGGGCTATGCCCACCGTTATAATGGCCGAAGTTAAAACCAACCCCCATTTTTTCATGTTATTTTGACACTATCACACTCAAACTCTCAACTATTAACCATATTGCCAGTAAAAATATTGCTCCATTAATTATTGCAAGCATCGCGTCCGCATCTTTTATAAAGTTATACTCATTAATCGCAACGCCCCAGAAGGTCATTATTGTCATGAACACACACGGAATTCCCGTAACAAGATATTTGTATCCGCCCCCTTTCCTTAAATAGACCGTAAGAAGCATAAGCGTAAGGGCTGCCAAAAGTTGATTGACGCCGCCAAACATAGGCCAGAGCTTCAGCGCCCCCTTCCCGTCCGCCCCGCCGGCAAAAGCAAGCATTGCTGCGGTGGCAATAACAAATGTCGTTGATGCATATTTATTGGTCATAAATTTCAATTTAATATTTGCAAATAATTCGCTGACTACGTACCGCTGAATCCTTGTTGCACTGTCAAGTGTGGTTCCCGCAAATGATGCAATAAACACGCCCATTATTACCTTCCCGAGAGCCACGGGAATACCGAGAGAAGCCATTATATTGGCGGAACCTATAACTACTGCATTAATCTTTGAGCCAAGCCCCTTGGATGCAGTCCACGAGGCATAATGAGTCTCCCATGCCTCAATTCCCGTTAATACAGTTCCGTCGCCGGTCCTGTAAGCCAGGCCAATGCCTGCTGCCACGGCAATAATAGCTAACATGGCCAGGGCCGCCTCCATTAACATTGCCCCGTAGCCTATGGCCAGGGCATCTTGCGGCTGTGAAATCTGTTTTGAACTGGTTCCTGATGATACAAGCGAATGAAATCCGGATATTGCCCCGCATGCAATGGTAATAAATAAAAACGGCCATAAAGAAGGAGTTCCCGGTGGATTTAAATTAAACGCAGGGGCAACTATACATAAATCCGTTGTAACACCGGAAACAAATACTCCGACAACAAGAAGCGCCATAAGAATAAAAAGCTGCCATGCGTTAATATAATCTCTCGGCTGAAGCAGAGTTGTAACAGGGGTTATTGAAGCGAAAAATGCATATATAAAAAGGAAAATAACCCAGATTCCAGTGGCAGGAATACCCAAAACAGCCGGCATGTTAAAAGGAAAAAAGTGCCCTGCAATAACCGTTAGATACATAACACTTACGGCAATGACCGTTGCAAAAGTCACATTTGCCCTGCTAAATATTTTATTAGCGCGGTTTGCTTTTCTTTTATAAATCGCCCTCCCAAGCATTAATGCAATCGGTATCTCCATCCATACGGGAAAAACAGACTGGGGAAACATGTCAAAGATAATAGCTAAAACCAGGCCGAATATAGCTACTACAATCAATAACTCAATAAATACTACAAGAAAAAATATATATTTTACCCGAGGGTTAATATAACGCGATGCAATCTCTGAAATAGATTTGCCCTGATTTCTCAAAGAAATAACCAAGGCGCCGAAATCATGTACCGCGCCCATCACAATAGAGCCGACAAAGACCCAGATAACCGCGGGCACCCAACCCCATATAATCCCGATAGCCGGTCCGACAATCGGCCCGGTCCCGGCAATTGAGGTATAATGATGCCCGAAAATAATGCCTTTTTTTGTCGGCACAAAATCTTTCCCGTCCTCATATTCTCTTGACGGAACTTTTTCCTGCCTTCCCAATCTGAATATCTTCCGCTCTAAAAACCTCCCGTAGGTATTGTACGCAATAATATATCCGACAAAAGATCCAACCATTAAAAGAATGACATCCATATTCACTCCCTTATTGAACGCTTACAGGGCAAGAGGTTTGCGATCCGGAAGGGCTTTTTTAGCTACCCCGTGATCGGTACATTTGAACACTGATTTTGCAACTTGTTGCAACGCGATCAAGAAAGGTTTGTGCCAAGTGACAACGTAAACGTTCACCAGTGCCGCAGATGCACGTGATCAGGGCGACCGGCTATAAGTAAGTCCTATGCCGGTCGCCCTGATCACGTGCAGGTAAGCGAGCCCGCGAGACCCCGGGTGCGGTGCTGTGGTGGACGTTTACGCTCTTGCCAGGGTTAGGGCCTGCACATCTTCGGCCCCGGCCTGTTTGAACGTCCTTGCACATTCATTGACTGTTGTTCCGGTCGTAAAAACGTCATCCACAATCAAAATCTTTTTGCCTTCCAATCTTATCCGATCTTTCACTTTAAAAGCATTTTTCAGATTCTTTCGCCGTTCTTTCCCTTTCAGGCCGGTCTGGGGCACTGTCCACCGACAACGTTCCATCAGGGCCGGATGAATTTTGTCCTTCCGGTCCGGAAAAAAGACCTTTGCCAAAAGCAGGGACTGATTAAATCCCCTTTCCTTAAGACGTTTTGGGTGCAATGGAACAGGCACGATAAAATCCTGCTCATTAAGCTCCTCTAAATGGGCAAGCCTTTTTTTAAGAGCCCCGAATGTAGACAGACCTGTGGTCCTGCCACCATATTTGAAGGAATGGAGAAGCCTTGCCGTGGAATCATCGTACCGGAAAACAGCCCTTGCCTTTGAGAAATGGTATGAACCGGCAAGACAATCGGAGCAGAGGTGACTGCCTCCTGCTCCATTGCGGAACACCCGGCCGCAGCACGTACAAAACGGTTCCCTGACAAAAGGGATTAAGTCCATGCAGGAATGACAGAACATCACATCCTGCCGACCGGCAAGCCTGGTCCCGCAAATGAGGCATGCGGGCGGGAAGAAGAGATCCTTCAAAGCGCTTAAAAAATCTCTAAAACCTGTCTCCATAGGAGTAAACGTTTACAGTTATCGGTTCACGGTTTTCTTATTTCCACACAGGAGCATGGGGACGAATGAAATAGGGGTTCAGGGGGGCGGGTGAGAGACCAAGTCCAGGTCAGTCACCCTGAGCGTGTGTGGATGCGGCGCTGGTGAACGATTGCCTTGAGTTCGGATATTATGGCCGTATAATCGTGTTTTCCAAAAATTGCAGAGCCTGCCACGAATATATTTACGCCGGCCGCTGCTATTTCACCAATATTCTCCGCGCAGACACCACCGTCAATCTCGATACCCGTATTAAGGCCCCGATCCTCGATCATCTTCTTCAGGGCACTGGTCTTATCAAGGCTTGACCGGATAAACGTCTGCCCGCCAAACCCCGGATTGACGCTCATAAACATCACCAGGTCCACGTCTTCAAGAATGTAATCAAGTGTCTCGATCGGTGTAGCGGGATTTAAGACAGCGCCGGCCTTTTTCCCAAGCTCCTTGATTCTATGGATAGTCCTGTGAAGATGGCGGCAGGCCTCCACATGTACGGTGATCCAGTCTGCGCCCGCTACCGCAAAATCTTCCAGGTACTGATCAGGATTTTCTATCATCAGGTGTACGTCAAGAGGGACATCCGTGATCTTCCGGACAGCGGAAACAACCAGCGGACCGATTGTGATATTAGGCACAAAGTGACCATCCATAACATCCACATGGATAAGATCCGCGCCGGCCTTTACAACGTCTCCTATCTCTTCACCCAATCGGGCAAAATCAGCAGACAGAATCGAAGGCGCTATCATGTATTCTTGCATTTTATTTTAAGGCCTTTAAAAATCAGTGGATAATTCCACCTTATTCATCATTCATCATTCATAATTTTTATTTCCCGGCTCCCACGGTCACCATTACGTAATGGTCCGGGTGAAAATATTTCCGTGCCGCTTCCTGAACCATTTCAGGGGTCACCTTGCCGATTTCATCAATAAAGCGCTTTCCGAAATCCTGACCCAGGTCGTAGATCTCGGACAGGGCTATTTCCATGGCCTGTGCTCCATAGGTCTGAAGCCCCAGTTCATAATGACCGATGAGTGTGTTCCGGGCCCGCTTAAGTTCTTCTTCGCCGACCAACTCCTGCCTGACCAGGTAGATCTGGTTCCATGCCGCCTTGATGGCATCATCCCGTTTATCCGGGCTGGTTCCGATATAAATGCCCACTGAACCCGTGTCAATACCAAGAAAAGAAAATGAGGAAAGGCTGTATGCCAGACTCATTTTGTCGCGCAGTTCCATGAACAACCGGCCACTCTGCCCGCTTAATATGGTGTCCAGCACCTCCAGGGTGAAACGGTCTTTACTGTTAAGCGTGGAACCTAAAAACCCTATAATAATATGGACCTGCTCCCTTTCTCGCGAAAGGTTGAATATTTCAGGGACTGCGGGGGGGGGCGGAGGAAGAGTGAGTTCTTCTTCGATTCCGCTTTCCGCCTTGTCTTGAACGGTCCAGTCGCCGAAAAGCGTTTCCACCAGATCCCTGACCTTTTTCGCCTCCACATCCCCGGAAATAGCGAGCACCATCTTGTCAGGTCTTGCAAACTCCCGGTAAATTGATGAAAGGTCAGCTATTGTGAATCCCTGAATAACCGGCTCCGAACCTATTGTATTCAACCCGTAAGGATGCCCTTGGAAAAGCAATCGGTTCAACTCCCGGAAGGCGAGGGACAGCAGAGAGTCTTCCTGTTGTTTAAGGTTGGCAAGAAGTTCAGCCCTGATTTTTTCCGCCTCATCCTGGTCAAATGCCGGTGTTCTCACGACATCTCTGACAAGTTCCATGCCCTTATCAAAAAACCTGGCTAGAAATTCAGCCTTGATACCAAAGGTGTTTTTCCCGTTAAAACCGGAAATGTCCCCGGCCATATCGGCAATGGTCAAGGTCAATTCCCGCGGCGGCAGCTTTTCCGTGGACTTCGGCACGAGTTCACTTATGAACGCAAATGAACCATTGGTTGCCTGGGTCTCCCCTTTCAGCCCCCCGGGAAAGACCACGCGAATCGCCACGGTCGGCACCTTGTGATCTTCCCGTACCAGTATTTTCATGCCGTTCGGCAGCCTGAACAAATGAAGATTGGAGAAAAAGGCATTTGTAAGCATTGAGGCCGGAATGCCGTGCCTGGCCATGTTTTCAGCACGCGCACAAAGAGTTCCAAGTGTCTCCTGATCAAGATCAACCTCGGTTCCCGTTGGAACGATAAATCCGGCGGTCACCTGTTTCCGGTCAAAATACCTGGTTGCGACCTGTAAAATGTCTTCCCGGGTTACTGCCCGAATCTTGTCCAGATACTTATCTTCTCTCGGGTCGCCGGCAAGAAATTCGAATAATCCCACCACCTTGGCCTGACCTTCAACACGTTCCAGGTTGAAGACGAAATCACTTTCCAGATTGCGCTTGACCCTTTCCAGTTCCCTGTCGCTTACAGGTAAATATTTCAGTTTAAATACCTGTTCCATCACCGCCTCAAGCGCCGGGACAATCTTGTCGACATCCAGTGTGGCCGAGATCTCCATAAGACCTGAATCCAGAGGCGTAAACGCCGCCCCGCTGATCTTATAAACCAGACCTTTTTCGCTTCGAAGTTCGTGATAAAGCCTTGATGCCTCGCCCTGCCCTAAAATTGCCGCAATTATATCAAGAACCGGGCTGTCGGGATGATTAAACGGAGTGATGGGAAATGCAATCGCCATATGCGTCTGCTTGACATCCTCTTCTATTTTAAAAAGCCTGGGCGATTTCTGTTCCGGTTCTTGTGGAAGAGAGGGTTGAACGTAACCTGACTCAGGCAGTTTGCCGAAAAGCTCCTCCACTTTTTCCAAGACCTCGACGAATTTCACATCACCCGCAACCACCACGGTAAAATTTTCAGGAACGTAATGTCTTTTCATATAATCCAGGATGTCATCTCTTGAAAATCCGGACACGCTTTCAACCGTACCTATAACAGGAAGTCTGTACGGGTGAGTTGAATAAGACTCTTCCATGAGTTTCTGGATCAATTTGATGGGAGGACGATCGTTTCGCATACCGATTTCTTCAAGCACTACCTTTTTCTCGCGTTCAAGCTCACCCTGATCAAAAACGGAATTCAAGAGGGCATCGGCCAGGACCTCGGTTGCCGTGGTCCAGTGACGCGAAGACAGGGTCGCATGATAGACCGTGTGTTCATAAGAGGTATAGGCGTTAATAGAGCCGCCCAACTCCTCGATGGCCATGGCAAGCTCACCCGGCCCTCGAGTCGGTGTGCCTTTGAAAATCATGTGTTCGATGAGATGGGTGATTCCCGCCTCATTCGGCCCTTCATAAACACTACCGGCCTTGACCCATAACTGCACGGTCGCCACTTTAGTGCCGGGGGTCTCCTTAATCAGAACGGTTATGCCGTTATCAAGGATTTTCTTGTGAAGATACGGTGACAGCTCGGTTGCCTGAATTGGATTGTCAGTCATGGTGGTCACGGCAAGTGTTATGAAGAATGAAAAAAAAATACGAAGCGCCTTGTTATTCATCAGAAACCCTTTAATGTTAGTATGTAATCGTTCACATACAGGGGAGTCTGCTAAGCAGGGGTATGTTGGTTTCAAATTTTGGTCGAAAATTCAAAAACATCTAACTTTAATAAATTTATGTTGAAAAACCAAGCAAAGAAAATTATGAATAACCCGATTTTTTCCTGTTCCTGATTAAAAAAAGAAAAAGACCCGCCAGGATCATGAAACTGCTCAGAACCTGGCCCATGGTTATAAATCCGAACAAAAGACCAAGGCTTGCGTCCGGCTGCCTGAAAAATTCCACAAAACACCGGAAAAGGCCGTAAAACACCCAACAATATCCAAGCATGACGCCTCCCGGCGGCCTCCTGTTCTTCACTGTCCACAGGATCACAAACAGAACAACCCCTTCAAGCAAAAACTCATAAAGTTGAGATGGATGCCTGGCTGCCGGTCCGCCGTCTGGAAAAACCATTGCCCACGGCACATCGGATACTCTGCCGAACAGCTCGCCGTTAATAAAATTTCCCAAACGCCCCAACCCCAACCCTATCGGAAAAGTCACGCAATAGATGTCTGCTGTCTCTAAAAAATCAAGCCCTTTCTTCCTGCAAAACCAGATTGCGCCGATTACCATGCCCAACAAGCCACCGTGAAAGGACATGCCGCCCTGCCAGGTCGCCGCAATCTCAAGAGGATGCTCCCAGTAGTAGCCGAAATTGTAGAAAAAAACGTATCCAAGCCTTGCGCCAAGCACCAGGCAGATAATCAGGACGAAATTCAGGTTCTCAAAATGAGATTCAAGTTTTTTCAACCTGAATTTTCTGATCTGATACCTTACCAGAACATAGGTTGAAATAAAGGCCAACACGTACATCAGCCCATACCAGCGGACCTGCAGAGGTCCTAAATTAAAAATAACAGGATCAATATTTGGAAAAGCGATCATGGATTTCCCACCGTTATTCGGTCTTTATGGTTAAAAGGCCCAATTAAATTATGACTAAATTAAGCACTAAAATCCAAATTTCGGTACAAAAATTTTAAAAATGAATTTTCCTAACCCAGATAAACTGGAATTTTTAAAGGTCCTGGGTAATCGTTCACAGGCCCTCCATCTGAACGCGATCAGCCCGTCTCACATATTACCTATATGGTGAGCCGAACTGCTAGCGCCCATATGGAGCGCCTGAGAACGATTACACTCTTAAGGAATCTGCAAAATATGGGACCCCTCTGAACGGTTACGGTCCTGGACTATTTTCAGTACCCCCCCCTGAGGGGTATAAAAAACAAAAAAATAACCGCTAAGGTACTAAAAAGTAAAATCCGGATATTGATGATTGTAAAGATGGATGAAAGATGTGTGAAAGATGTGAAAGATGTGAAAAGAAAGATGGGGACGCTCTTTAATAATTTAATTGACATTATGTTTGATTGATATTAAAAGCATGACATGCCAAGAACAGCACGCCTGGATGCTCCTGGAGTTCTGCACCATGTCATGATAAGAGGTAT
>JAYEJK010000391.1:0-2006 GCA_034660535.1 Thermodesulfobacteriota bacterium
AAAATTTCCAGTTTATCTGGGTTAGCCCAAATTTGACTACAATTTCATGATGAATATAAACAGCCAAGATGCACTACGGGAATTTTTGTATAATATTAATGTACAGGACAGTATTAAGGCAAGACTTGTGCTGGACTGTTTCGACCGGATTAAAAAGAAGGAGCAGAGACGCATCCTTTTTGAACTTAACAAATGTGAAGACAACGTTGCCATTCCCTTGCTGATATTCCTGGCTGTCAGGCATGAATTTTATGCCCGGCAGTACCCGACACTGCAGGAGACCATCTTTGCAAAGGCGTTAAACAGCCCGGATATCATCATTAAATATCTGCGAAGCGATTCCGCCGAACAGCTCTACTATATCAAGCTTGCAGGTGATCTTCGTCTGCAGGGGGTGATTTCTTCATTGGAAAAACCCCTGGCCGTGTGTACGGACCTGAATATGCCGGAAATCACCGGGATAGAGCTGATCCAAAAGGTCCGCCAACAGTACGGCAGCAAGGAACTCCCTATCATCATGGTCACAACACAGAGCGAAATCCAGGAAATAAAAACCGCCGGCAATGCCGGCGCAGATATTGTTCTTAACAAACCTTTTAATACGGAAAATTTAGGAAATGCCTTAAAGGATCTTGGACTGATGTAATCTTCAACCTTCAACCTAAGGGTCTGGAAAGAAATAACTTGGATTTTCCGTTTCCGAACTGTATCACACCTTTAGCCGGTTTGACATCCCCGAAATCCTCACCGTAGCCCTGCTACGCTTGCGGTTTCGTGAATATCAAACCGACTAAATCTGCAACACATTTCGGATCGGAATTACCCAAGTTATTTCTTTCCAGACCCTAAGTACTTGAGTAGTTGTCATGCATGCTAAGACATTCACCATCCTGATCGTAGATGACGAAATGGTCAACAGAAGGATCCTGCAGGCCCTTCTTGTGAAACAGGGCTATAATGTCCTGGTAGCGGTCAACGGCCTGGAGGGGCGGGAAATTGCAAAGCGGGAAATCCCTGATATTATCCTGCTTGATATTATAATGCCTGAAGAGGACGGCTTTGAAACCTGCAGAAAACTAAAAGCAGACCCTGTCACAACAGACATTCCCATTATTTTCGTTTCCGCCATGAACGACGTGGCGAGTAAAGTCAAGGGGCTGAGCATCGGAGGATGGGACTATATAGCCAAACCGTTTCAGAAAGATGAAGTCTTGGCCCGAGTCAAAAATTATCTCAAGCTGCGGTTCACCTTTAAGAGGATAATTGAGGAGCAGGCTCAGCGGTTGCGGCAGGTACAGGAAGCGCAACAGGCAATCCTTGTCAACCCCGAAGACCTGCCCGCAGCCGACTTCGGCGTCAAATATGTGCCTATACTGGAGGCCGGCGGTGACTTCTACGATGTCTTTGAGATCAGCGAGAGCGTTATCGGGTATTTTGTTGCGGATATCAGCGGGCATGACCTTGGCGCCTCCTTTGCCACCTCCGCCCTTAAGGCGCTGATACGGCAGAACTCCTCCCTGCTATACGCTCCGGATGAAACAATTCGCATGATCAACAGCATTCTCTTCTCGATTTTCAGGGAGGGGCAGCACCTGACCGCTGTGTACGCCTGCCTGGACAAACATCATTTAAAACTGAATATTGTCAATGCCGCTCATCTCCCTGTACTCTACCTCCCCAGGAAAAAAAATCCTCAATGGATTATGGCGGACAGTGATGTAATAGGTGTATTTGAGAACGCAATGTATACATTCCGGGAAATGACTGTAGAAACCGGAGACCGTTTTTATTTCTATTCCGACGGGCTGCTGGAATCATTCGGAAATTCCCCTAGGACGCGGGAAAAAGGCATGGTCGAACTGAAACAGGCCGCTCTTGAGACCAGGGAACAGCCGATTATGGAGGCTACAGAGGAAATCGTGAGAAAGATGTTTTCAAAAGATAAAGATGCCGAGGATGATGTGCTATTGCTGGGTGTAGATATTTGAATTGTTTATAGAAAACTT
>JAYEJK010000392.1:0-8438 GCA_034660535.1 Thermodesulfobacteriota bacterium
AAAACAAGAAAATTACCACTAAGGCACTAAAAAGCGCTCCGCCAATGCGTTAACTATTCCTAACTTCTTAATATCATACGGGATGCTACAGTTCAAGTAGTTACCTGTTAACCGTGCTTACTTGACAGAATGTTATTTATGATTATTTTTTTGCCGAAATTTGATGCACTCGTGAAAAGTGCTTTTTTCGAATGGATGCTAATTCATGTGATATAAAAAGAGGAAAAAAAATGGCAAATAGTAATACCGAATCCAAGACCGAAAGCAGGGAATTCCAGGCCGAGGTCAAAAATCTTCTTAGTATTGTTATCAACTCTCTTTACACGGAACGGGATATCTTCCTGCGCGAGCTGATATCAAACGGGGCGGACGCCCTTGAAAAATACCATCACCAAAGCCTGCTGGAAAAGGAGGTCTTTGACAAGGAGGCGCCCCTTGAAATCAACATCAGCGTTAATGATAAAGACCACACGCTGACCATCACCGACTCCGGGATCGGTATGACCAGGGAGGAGTTGGAGGCTGATCTCGGCACGATCGCCCATTCCGGATCAAATTCGTTTATACGGAATCTAACCGAGGCTGCAAAAAAAGATGTAAGCCTTATAGGCGAGTTCGGGGTAGGTTTTTATGCGGCCTTTATGGCGGCAAAACGCGTCATTGTTCAGTCACGTTCCTTTCGGATGAATGATGAAGGCCATGAGTGGTCTTCGGACGGCGAGGGCGGTTATACGATCTCCGCCTGCCCGGGACTGCACCGCGGGACCAAAATAATCCTCGAACTTAAAGATGATGCCCATGATTATGCAAACGAGCAAACGATCAAGAGGATCATCAAACAGTATTCCAATTTCGTTCCTTTCCCCATCAAGGTAGGGGCCGAAAAGGTAAATACAATCCAGGCCATATGGACCCGGAACAAAAACGAGATCAAGGAAGAGGAATATAACGAATTCTACAAATTCATCGGCAATGCGGTCGACGAGCCCGGTTTCCGGCTTCATTTTTCAGCGGATGCGCCGCTTTCCATAAACGCCCTTCTCTTTATTCCCCAGGAAAATTTTGAAAGAATGGGGTTCGGCAGGGTCCAGCCCGGTGTGAATCTCTACTGCCAGAAGGTGCTCATCGAGCAGCACAGTGAGACAATTTTGCCGGAATGGCTCAGGTTTGTAAAAGGCGTCATAGACAGCGAGGATCTACCCTTAAATATCTCCCGGCAGGCATTGCAGGATAATGCCCTGGTTGCAAAAATCAAAAAGGTCGTGACAAAGCGTTTTTTAAAATTCCTGGGTGAGCAGGCCAAGGCTGATCCGGAAACCTATGATGACTTCTGGTGGAATTTTGGTATGTACTTAAAAGAAGGCGCTACCACGGACTTCGAACACCGTGACAATATTGCAAAGCTCATGCGCTTTGAATCCTCGAAATCAGAAAAAGGCAAGCTTATCTCTCTTTCTGAATATGTCGATCGGATGAAAGAATACCAGAACGAGATTTATTACATCAACGGCCCAAGCCGGGAGGCTATTGAGTCCGGACCCTATATTGAGACCTTTAAAAAACACGATATTGAAATCATTTACACAACAGAGCCGATTGACGACTTCGTCTTTAGTCACTTAGGCCAGTTTGACGGCAAAAAACTGGTATCGGCAGACCGCGCTGATCTTCATCTTCCCGACGAAAAGGAAGAAAAGCCCGACAAGGACGAGACATCGGAAGAGCAGCCCCTTGACGCCAAGGCAGCCGAAACACTTATCGAATGGATAAAGGGTGTGCTGGCAGACAAGGTCAAGGATGTCCTGGAATCAAAACGGCTGGTCAACAGTCCGGCAATTATCGTGAACCCTGATCAATTCATGACCAGCAGTATGGAAAGGATCATGCGGGCCACAAACCAGGATCTCCAGAATTTGGGCAACAAAAACCTGGAGATAAATACAAAGCATACCCTTATCAAGAATCTCTCCGCGTTAAAGGAAAAAGACGAACTTTTTGCCAAAGAGATTGTCGAACAGATTTATGATAACGCGCTTATCCAGGCAGGCCTGATGGTCGAGCCCAGAACCATGGTTGACCGGACTTACATGATCCTGGAAAGGGCATCAAGGATTGGTTGAACCGTCTAAAAAAGTCAAATTCCGTGGTAGTGGAACATAATGATAGAAGTTAATGAACTTTCCAAGTCCTATGGCGATATTGATGCGCTTTGCAAAGTATCGTTTTCAATCAAGCCGGGAGAAATCGTAGGGCTTCTCGGACCCAACGGAGCCGGGAAAACCACGCTGATGAAGATCCTGACCGGCTATCTCCATCCCACATCAGGCACGGCACGGGTAGGCGGCCTCGATGTACTGGAAAACATGGGCAGGGTTCAGGAAATGATCGGTTATCTCCCTGAAAATGCGCCGCTTTATCCGGAGCTTAGTGTTCAGTCTCATCTTAAAATGGTCGCGGATCTTCGCAGGATTCCAAGGAATAAACTGAAAAAGAGTCTATCCGAGGCTGTGCATGCGGTCGGGCTGGCAAGCAGGCTGAACCGGACCGTCTCCACTCTCAGCAAAGGCTACCGCCAGCGCGTCGGTCTGGCCCAGGCCATTCTCCATAAGCCGGGCCTGCTGATTCTGGACGAGCCGACAAACGGCCTGGATCCGACCCAGATAGTGGAAGTACGCCACCTGATCAAAAAACTTGCCCAAAACAGCACTGTTCTTATCTCAACCCATATCCTTTCCGAGGTGGAGGCAGCATGTGACAGGGCAATTATTATCACCTGCGGCGAGGTAAAGGCAGACGCAGGGTTGTCCGAACTGGCATCAACAGCGGATGCACTCCTTACCCTGGAAGAATCAACCGGAAAAGAGGATCATGTATTAAAGAGCCTTTCTTCTCTTTCAGGAGTCAAAAGGGCGGAAATTACAGACCGCATCAACGGTCGCGTGAGTTACAGGGTTCATGGGGATTCGGACCGGGATCTCTGTCCCGCGATATACAGGCTCGCCAGGGAGAACGACTGGTTACTCTGTGAACTGAAAAGAGAAGTGAGAACACTTGAGTCTGTATTCAACGAACTTACCGCTGCTGTTGGAGGGATACAATGAGACAGATGCTCTCTATTACAAAAAGGGAGTTAGCCGCCTATTTCGGTTCGCCCATGGCGGGAATTTTCATTGGCGCATTCCTTGTGTCGGCCCTATTCTCCTTTTTCTGGGTGGAAACATTTTTTGCGCGAAACATTGCCGACACAAGGCCCCTGTTCCGCTGGATGCCGCTTTTAATGATCTTTCTCGTTTCCGCCCTTACCATGCGGCAATGGAGCGAGGAACAGAAAACGGGCACACTGGAAATCCTTTTGACACTGCCTGTCCGCCTTTCCCAACTGGTAATGGGGAAATTTCTTGCCGTGCTCATACTGGTATCTATAGCGCTTGGACTGACACTGGGGCTGCCCCTGACCGTTTCCATGATGGGCAATATCGACTGGGGCCCTGTGGCCGGCGGTTACCTGGGCGCTATACTTATGGCCTCCTCCTACATTGCTATCGGCCTTTTTGTTTCATCACGCACAGACAACCAGATTGTCGCCCTGATAGTTACGGTCCTTCTCTCGGGCTGTTTTTATCTCGTGGGTTCTTCGGGGATTACAGATTTTGTAAGCCATAATACCGGTGAATTCCTCCGTGCATTCGGCACGGGAAGCAGGTTTGCAAGCATTGAGCGCGGCGTGATCGATCTTCGTGATATCGTGTTTTATGGATCGCTCTCAATTTTGTTCCTTACCCTGAATGTGGTTTCCCTGGATCAAAAACGGTGGGGTTCCGGACCCATTACGGCAACATACCGCCGAAATATTATGCTGACTGTAGCACTTATAGGCGCTAATCTTACAGCCGCAAACATCTGGTTTAATCCAATCCATACCGTAAGGGCTGATCTCACCGAAAATCGTGAATATTCCATCTCAGGGTCCACAAAGGATCTCATTTCCAATCTCACTGAACCTCTAATCCTCAGTGGATATTTCAGCGAAAAGACCCATCCGCTCCTGGCGCCTCTTGTCCCGCGAATCAAGGATCTGATGGAAGAGTATGGAGTCGCGTCCGGAGGCAGGGTGGAGGTCTCATTTGTAGATCCCAAATTCGACGAAGAGCTTGAGGCAGAGGCAAACCAACAGTTTGGGATCAAGCCTGTCCCATTCCAGGTTGCGGGCCGCTACGAGGCCTCGGTTGTGAGTTCCTACTTCAACATCCTTATAAAATATGGGGACCAGTATGTGACCCTTGGGTTTAACGATCTTATTGAGATCAAGCATCGAAAAGACGGTCAGCTTGACGTGGGGCTGCGCAACCTGGAGTATGACCTCACAAAGTCCATAAAAAAGGTCGTGTATGGTTTTCAGAGCCTTGCCTCCGTACTTATGAACCTGAAGAGCGATATCAAGATCACGGCTGTCTTGACCCCGGGCTCAATGCCCGAGTCCATAATCGAAATACCGAAGCGGATTAATAAAGTTGTTGCCGATCTTCAAAAGGAGTCGGCAGGCAGGTTGGATTATGAGATCATCAACCCGGATGAACCTGGGGGGCGGAGCCGGGAACAGATCAACCGGCACTTCGGCATACAACCTTTTGAAATCTCCTTTTTTTCTTCGGAGTCATTCTATATGCATCTGTTTGTATCCAAGGATGACAGCATGGAGCGGGTTCACCTGAGCGGGGACATAAGCGAGGCTGATATCAGGACCGAAATAGAGGGTGTCATCAAAAGGACATCATCCGGATTTCTTAAGACCGTCGGGCTCTGGACGCCAAAGACCATGCCCGGTCAGATGAACCCCATGATGCCGCCCCGGCAGCCTGCGGATAGTTTCCAATTGATCCGGCGGGTGCTAAGCGAAAATTACAATATCGAGGAGGTCGATCTGTCCGGCGGCAGGGTTCCCGGCAATGTAGATGTGCTGCTCCTAATAGCGCCGCAGGATATGGATTACCTTGACCGGTTTGCAATAGATCAGTTCCTGATGCGCGGCAACGGCATCGTCGCAATGTCCGGCAACTATGTTCTGGATCTCACGCCCTATTCCGAAACATTGGAAATAAAGAAGACCACGTCAGGGATAAACGAGATGTTTACCCACTACGGGATAACCATCGAAGATGGACTTGTGATGGATAAACAGAATGAGCCTTTTCCCATTCCGGTCTCCCGCAATCTGGGAGGTGTTATCATCCAGGAAATCAGGCGTATGGATTATCCGTTTTTTGTAGATGTTCGAAGTGACGGCATGGATCAGGAAAATCCGGTTGTTGCCGGTCTTGCTGCAGTGACAATGAACTGGGTCTCACCACTTGTTATTGATCAGAAGAAGAACGAGGGCCGCAAGCTGATCACTCTTCTTAAATCGAGTCCGAATTCCTGGATGCATACCGGAACGGACATTGAACCTGATTTCAATCGTTACGCCTCGGGTTTTCCGGAGGGAGATTCTCTGCCTGGCCGTACACTTGCAGTGTCGGTTCAGGGTTCGTTTCAGAGCTTTTTTGATGGAAAACCGGATCCAAGGCTTGTAAAAGAGGCGGAGGATGTCAAAGAGGCGGATGATGAAATCAGCGAGCTTGAAGACACAGAGGCAGAGGAAGAGCAGTGTCTGCCGCCTGAACCTGTAATAACAAAATCGCCGCAATCCTCGCGTCTGATCATTGCAGGCAGTTCGGAATTTTTGAACGACACAGTGATAAGCATTTCCCAGAGCCTGGGTGAGGACCGCTTTTTGAACAGTTTTGAGTTCCTTCAAAATGCGATTGACTGGTCAGTGGAGGACGAGGACCTGCTCCAAATCCGTTCCAGGGGATCGCATGCCAGGTTACTTTATCCCATGAACAGGCAGGAACAAGCATTCTGGGAATGGCTGAATTACGGTATCGCACTGTTTGCCCTGCTGATTATCAGCGCGTACGGCATATTCAGGCGAAAAAGAGAACAGCCCATTGAGTTGGAATGATGAATGATGAATGATGAATGATGAATAGTGAGTGACGAATAATGAAGGGTAAAATGTGAAATCATGAACAAGCGTAATATTTTTCTCCTTGCAATTCTATTACTTCAAATCGTTTTGATAGGATACATGTATCGTCCGGGCAAAGAAACAGTTGCGCCGGTTGTCGAATTTTTTCCGGGGATTGGACAGGACAAGGTAAGTGGGCTTATCATTACTGACAATGAACGGAACTCGATAACGCTTAAAAGAGACAAACAAGGATGGACGATTGAGCCGGCCGGGTATCCGGTCAACGGAACCAAGGCGGATTCTCTCGTGAGCAAGCTGGCCTTTCTGAAATCAACTCGTCTTGTGACCCGTACTGCATCAAGCCGGATCCGTCTCAAGGTGGATGATGAGACATTTGAACGAAAGATTAAATTACTTATTGATGACGGAAAATCTTATCTCATCTTTCTTGGCGCCTCGCCCGGAAACGATACGGTGCATGTGCGCATGGAAGGCGAGGACGAGGTGTTTCTTGTAAAAGGTCTTTCCTCCTGGGAGGCCCCCACCGAGAATTCGGCATGGTGGAAGAACCGGTATGTTGAAATGGCTCCGGAAGAACTTGTGGGTGTTGAGCTTATAAACAGTCACGGCAGTTTCAAAATAATAAAGGATAAAGACAATATATGGAAAAACACGGAATCCGAGGAAGATGAAACCGTTTCCAAGGAAAAAGCAGAGGAATTTCTCAGAAGGGCCGGCATGATATCGCTCACTAAATACCTGGGCCGGGATGAAGATGAAAGTTACGGGCTCAAAACGCCTGTTGCAGAGATTGTGCTTCAATCCAAACAGAAATCGATCAGTCTGAAAGTCGGTCCCAAGGATGAAGAAGGCGACGATCATGTTGTCAAGGCAAGTGATTCGCCTTTCTACGTCCGTGTCGGGTCCTATGCCATAAAGGATATTCTTGAAAAAAGGTTTGATGATCTTCTTGATACTGGAAGCTGATGAAAAAAAGCGGATTCATCATATTATTGCTGTTCGTTTTTTTTAATGTACATAATGCCTGGGCAGGTGATCCGCTAAGTGAGACCGAAAAAACGGAAATGTTAAACCAGGCCGGGGATTTTTTCCATCAGGCCCTTAAGTTGTCGGAAACCGGCAATACGGGAAAGATACCTTCTTCCGCAGTGGAGGAACTATTAAAAAAATCACTCATGCGGTATGAACGTCTTATCAGGAGCGGGGTCGGAAACGGAAAAATTTTTTACAATATCGGAAACATATATTTCCGCCTTGGTGATATCGGCCGGGCCATTGTAAATTACAGGCGGGCGGAAATATATGCTCCGGATGACCGGAATCTCAAGCAGAATCTCTCATACGCATTAAGCCGGCGCCAGGACAGGATCGAAGAAAAGCAGAAGGAGAAACTCTTAAAGACGTTTTTCTTCTGGCACTACGACCTTTCTCCAAAAATTCGATCCATTCTTTTCACTGTTTTTTATACAGGATTCTGGACTTTTGCCGTGGTGATTCTTTTTAAACAAAATCCTGCAACCAAATGGGGCCTTGGAATAACCCTGACATTTTTTCTGCTTTTTATGGGATCTTTGGGAGTGGAAAGATTTGGAAGTTCAGAAAATGCTTACGGTGTCCTGGTGGACAGGGAGGTAGTTGCCCGCAAAGGAGACAGTACATCATACCAGCCCAGTTTTGAAGAACCGCTCCATGCAGGAGTGGATTTCAGGCTTTTAGACAGCCGCGGCCAGTGGCTCCACATTGAACTGATGGATGGCCGCACTTGCTGGGTCCCTGCGGGGAGTACAGAGCTTGTGACGAACATCGAACATTAAACGTCCAACATTATTCATCTTTCATCTTTCATCATTCATCATTACTATTTAGGCCAGAGCAGCGTACCATACATCCAACCGGTTGTGCCGTCCTCGTGGCTCACTTTTATCCAGTTTCCGTCTTTGTCAACAGGTTTAAAAACAACTCCGTATTTCACCGTGGCCATGATCTCGTAGTTTTTCCCCGGCCCAACGCGCATGTTTGCGGTCTTTACCTTTACGATCACTGTCTTCACCTTGGAAACAAGCTGGCTGTAGATCCATCCCTTATCTCCCTCAAAATCCCTGATCCGGATCCATTTGCCCTTTCTTTTAAGGACTTCAAG
This sequence comes from Thermodesulfobacteriota bacterium, assembly GCA_034660535.1. Classification (GTDB taxonomy): domain Bacteria; phylum Desulfobacterota; class Desulfobulbia; order Desulfobulbales; family DAOVYS01; genus DAOVYS01. The sequence continues at coordinate 8,172 of JAYEJK010000392.1, forward strand.
CGGGAAGTCCTTAAACACCTCCCAGAGAATCTCGGTGTTTGTGCCCGGACCGGACCGGATATTGACACCGTCCTTTTTAACGCTGATGTATTCCGCCGCAAATGAGGATGCTGCGAAAAGTGTTGCAATAACAAATATTGCCAGCCCCTGTCCAAACCGCTTTCCAATAAAATTTTGTTTTTCCATGGCCTTTGATCTTTTTGATAAGTGATGAAGTTATTTTTGAGCGAGCCCTTAACTAGTGTCCATCCAGAAATGGCCCTTTTG
>JAYEJK010000393.1:0-2005 GCA_034660535.1 Thermodesulfobacteriota bacterium
CTTGCAAGACTCAGAAGGAAGACGAAATGCTACAGTAAAAGTAAAAAAATGCTTCTGTGTTCCGTCATACTCTTAATGCTCAAATGGAACGATGGACTGTCAGCTATATTAAATTAACAATGCCTTATTATTATCAAGCAGCGATCTTTTTCCAATACCTATTTGAGAATGTATACGCGCGGGTAGTCCATGACTTTAAGGGTCAAAGCAATGGCGCCTGCCACTTCAGGAACGTCATGAATAATTATCAAGCTGTCTCTCTTGTTTAGCTCCTCCATCATAGGCTTCGACCACATGTCATCGTAATCAACATGCCTGGCACCCTTGACGTGATGCTTTTTGAACTTCGTTTCATCGCGAAAATCGACAAATCTGTACCTCTTCAGCCTTCTGGCATCATGTTCGCTGATAAGGCACCTCGCAAAATCGCTATTGCTAGAACACATGAGGGGATGGAGAAGCGCCTGTCCGTCTAACACAGTGGGAAGGAAAGCCCTTGCCCAACCTTTGATACCATCTCTCATCCAGTAAACATTCTTATAACCATCTTTAACCGCCAGCCTGGCGGCGTGATAAGATTTCCATCAGGTGTTTGATGCGCAATAGGTTATGATCGGGGTATTTTTGTTCTTTGGGAGCAGCGCGAGGTCAAAGTCCACTTCGTCAAGCGGGAAATCTATGCGTTTGTGATCCTTTGGCACCATTACAGTTATGTGGATTGCGCCCCGAACATGACCTTTCAAATAATCGTTCGTGTGGCTGTGGCAGGCAATAACCACAGCGCCTTCGTCAACAAGCTTTTTTGCCTCCTTTAAGCTTACAGCCTTGAATCCTTGCCCCCCCTTTTCAGGAGCAGGCACTTTGGCTGCAAAACCAGAGGTTGAAAATCCGAGTATCAACAATAATGATAAAATAAAAATTGATATTTTCCTGTGCATGGCTAAACTCCTTTTTTCTTAAGTTGTTATTTTGTGAGGTAATTACCAACTCTCAAATATAGGCATGATCATTAAAAACCGTGTACTTGTACCACCTCCTTTCTTGTAAAGTATTTTGGGTATATTTTGACAACAACATCTGTATATATTTGAATATATTTGAGTACGCTAACGGAAAAGCTGAGTGGCTGAGCAACGATAACCGAAAAACTATGATAAAAGTAAAAACTACCGATCAAATACTGCCTTTCAAAAACGGCACGGCTTTGCCCAGTTCATCTCCAGCGCCTTGTTGGCTGTTTTTACGTAAAGAGATCTCATAATTTCAAATTTTTCAGATGACTATTAATAAGCTCAATATCTAACTCATCAGGATCAAATTCTCCACCAACCCACTCAAGCATAGATTCGTGTTCTTCGTGCTTTGGGTTTTGAATAGCCTCTAAAAAATCAGAATACCCCCAAATGCCTCCACAATCTTCAGGTGGGCATGCCTTCTTGCCCTTGATTACTATTGGGGATTCGGAAAAATCTAATGGCAAGGTTTTTTCTAGAACGATCTTATGATTCCAGCCATCTCCAAAATCGTATTCGTAGATAAAATTGTCTTTGGGATTGGAAACAAGGTCGTATAAATAAATCTTAAGCTCATCAATCATATCCATCTCAAAATCCGGATCTGGAATTCCGATATAAGAGTCTCCAACTATATACTGGTGCAGATGACAATCAAACCATCCCATGGAAACCTGTAAAACGGAGTGCAACTGATCTAATCTAATGTTATCCTTGACAATTAACCTTCTCCAAATTGGTGGCTTGCTCCCTGTCAGGGTTACTTTTATTTGATATAATAATTTTGATGCTTTTTTTCTTTTTGTCATTTTTATCTATTCCCCTGTGTATTAAAGTATACTTCCAGCCAACGCTTCACATCACCAGTGGGGAGAGGGACGCTCTTTTAAAATTCAACAACTTAATCGGTAAGCAAATGGTTGCCATTTTTTGCTATTGATTCTCCCCTCTCTACTGAAAATCCGATGCCTGCTGTACTCATTTCTAATTTC
>JAYEJK010000394.1:0-8434 GCA_034660535.1 Thermodesulfobacteriota bacterium
GTTCGCATAATTGAAAAATATAGACAATCTGTTATAATATTAAGGAAAAAAACAATGCCAGAAATAAGCAGATTTTTTGGAATAATAATCGCTATTTATTATGATGACCATAATCCACCGCATTTTCATGCAAGGTATGGAGGTCAAAAGGTATCAATAGAAATTCAAACATTAAAAATTCTTGATGGGGAGATTTTTCCAAGAGCTCTTGGTTTGGTTATAGAATGGGCAGCTTTACACAAAAAAAGAACTCGTAGAAGTTTGGGAATTGGCAAAAAATAATCAACCACCTTTTAAAATTGAACCATTGAAATAAAGGAGGTTATCATGCTTTGTGATGTTATTACTGCAAAAATGTTAAATGATTATCGCTTAGAGGTTGTGTTTGAGGATAACAAGAAAGGAGTTATTGATTTTTCGGAATATTTATCTAAAGGCGGAGTATTTGACAAGTTCAAAGATATTAATTTTTTTAAAAATTTTACTGTCAGTAAGGACTTGGGAACTATAATCTGGGGAGATGAGATAGATATTGCTCCTGAAACACTATATGAAAAATGCGAACAAGACGCTTGAGATGGACTGGGCAAAGCCGTGCCGCTTTTGAAGGGCAGTATTTGCTCGGTAGTTTTTACCTTTATCACAGTTTTTCGGTTATCGTTGCCCAGCCACTCAGCTTAACGTTCGCCCCTTTAAGAAATGAGGCTTTAAGGAATGGTACAATTCGAATGGGACTCTGCCAAAGCAAAGATAAACTTGAGGAAGCACGGCATTGCTTTTCGAGAAGCTGCTACTGTCTTGCGGGACCCGTTGGATATCACTATTTTTGATCCTGATCATTCCAATGAGGAAGATCGGTTCATAACCTTTGGATTTTCGACCGCAGGTAGGCTCCTGATGGTGGCTCATACTGAACGTGGAGAGAGAATCCGCATCATAAGTGCACGACGGCTTACCCGTGCAGAGCGAGAGACATATGAAGAAGAAATCCAAAGACGACAAAAGTGACGATCTTCGTCCTGAATACGATCTCCGTGAACTGCTCAAGAATGGTGTCCAAGGCAAATACGCAGACCGTTTCCAGGAAGGTACCAATTTGGTTCTATTGGACAGTGATGTAATGGAGACTTTTCCAAATGATAAGGCTGTAAACGAGGCCCTTCGGTTGGTAATTAAGTTGACAAAGCTGACAGTGTCCGAAAAGAAGAGCGCACCAAACAAAGGGGCATACTCTCCGAGGTCCTAGAGGTCCTAAGGTCCTAATCTGCTAATCTGGCTAATCTGGGGTCGGACCACGATAAACCTTTGATATACTTACCGAACACCTTATTGCATGTTATGTAAGTAGTTGATATTACTAGGCCACATAATCCATTTTGAGGCTCAAATGGGCAATATTCATCGTTGAAGAGTCATAGTGGTGAAGGGTCAAGGTGAGGGGGAAATGGCCGAAGTCGAGTGTGATGGAGTCTATTAGATGAAAATACAGACAAGAATGCTTTCCATGGTGTTGCTGCTCGTCGTGGTCACTGGCGTGGTCATAATCGTGGTCAATCAGATTTCCTCAAGAAACATAATCCAAGATAATGTTTACGACCATCTGCATATTGCCGCGCAATCGAGAGCAAATCATATCAGAACGATTTTAAACGGGTATGGAAACACAGCCGAGATGATGGCTACGGGAAATGCCTTCAGGGATGTTGTGGACGGGAGCAAAGACCGTGCTCAGACGTTGACTCAGGTAGATAGAAGGATACAAAGTATAATAGAATCACATAACGAGATTTCAAGGGTTCGGGTTCTAAACAGATACGGCATGGTGATTGTTTCCAGCCATACAGATGTCGGATTGGATAAAAGAGGTGATGATATTTTTCAAAAAGGCAGGAAAGGGACCTGGATTGGAGATATCCACATCTCGCGGTTCACGGGGAATATTGTTGTGAGCATAGCATCGCCGATTTTCGTGAACAATGATTTGTCGGGGATTCTTGTAATAAATTATGATGCGGAAAATGAGTTATTCAAAATAACGACAGATAGAACCGGCATGGGAGAAACCGGTGAGATATATCTCGTGAACAAGGACGGCTATATGATAACGCCGTCGAGGTTTGTGGATGACACGTTTCTGAAGCAGAAGGTCGATATAGAGAATACAAAGGACCTTTCCACGCGTATCCGGGTCTTTGGAGACAAGGCGCAAAAAGAGCGGGGGGTCTTGTTCAGGAATTATCTCGGCGCCGATGTTATCGGGATTTGTGTGCGCATACCGGATATGAACTGGACTCTCGTGGCGGAGATGAGTGAAGATGAAGCGTATGCTCCTGTTGCGCGACTTATGCAGAAGATGATGTCTGTTCTCGTTTTCCTTCTTGTTCTCGGGGTCCTGGTTTCTATCCTGATATCGAGGAGCATAACAGGGCCGATCGTGAAATTGCATCACGGAACCGAAGAGATCATAAAAGGGAATCTCGATCACAGTGTCGGGACCAACGCAGGAGATGAGATCGGAGAACTTTCAAGGGCATTCGATGAGATGACCGTAAATCTCAGGGAATCGAGAGAAAAACTGGAACAGCACGGCAGGAATCTTGAGGAGATGGTGAGCGTGAGAACCAGTGAACTCGACAAGAAAATCGCCGAGATGGAGCAGCAGAGACTCGCGATAATGAACATCACGTTTGACCTCGAAGATGCAAACAAGGCAAAGGAGTCTGAAATTGCGGAGCGCAAAGCCGCTCAGAAGGAACTATCCGAGGCCAATGAAAAGCTTCAAGAGGCGGTTGATCGCGCACACCAATTCGCGATGGAGGCCCAGGCAGCCAATGAGGCCAAGAGCGATTTCCTGGCCAACATGAGCCACGAGATCCGGACGCCTATGAACGGTGTTATAGGCATGACGGGTCTGCTGCTTGATACGGAATTGACTTTGGAGCAGCTCGAATATGCAAAGACCGTCAAAAAGAGTGGAGATTCGCTACTGGCGATCATCAACGATATCCTTGATTTTTCCAAGATAGAGGCCGGGAAGTTTGACTTGGAAACGCTCGATTTTGATCTTCGCATGACCCTTGAAGACATGACCGATGTGCTGGCAGTGCGCGCATATGAAAAAGGGCTGGAGATGGCATGCCTGATAGAGCCGGAGGTCCCTGCGCTGTTGCGGGGAGATCCGGGTCGACTCAGGCAGATACTGACCAACCTGATCGGAAATGCGGTTAAATTCACGGCGCAAGGTGAGGTGGCCCTGCACGTGACCCTTGATAACGAGGATAACGGCACGGTTATGATCCGCTTTGCGGTAAAAGATACAGGCATCGGGATATCCGCGGACAAACTCGATGTTCTGTTTGATCCCTTTACCCAGGCGGATTCCTCTACCACACGCAAGTTCGGCGGGACCGGCCTGGGCCTGACTATTTCAAAGCAGCTTTGTGAAATGATGAGCGGGCGGATCGGTGTGGAAAGCGAGCAGGGCAAAGGCTCCACGTTCTGGTTTACGGCCTCTCTGAATAAGCAGCCCCCTGGTCGGGAAATGGAGATAAGAACGCTGGAAGGTCCTGATGTTTCGCTTAAGGGGATGCATGTCCTTGCCGTGGACGACAATGCTACGAACCGCCGGGTGCTTGCAGGCATGCTATCCTTCTGGGAATGCCGGCACGAAGAGGTCGCGGACGGCGCGACAGCAATAGACAGGCTCAGGGCGGCCGCAGCATCAGGAGACCCATTTCGCATCGCTATTCTCGATATGCTTATGCCGGAGATCGACGGAGAGACTTTGGGTAAAATGATTAAAGATGATCCGGCCTTGTGTGATACCGTGCTTGTGATGATGACCTCGATCGGCAGGCCAGGCGACGCCGGCCAATTTGAGAAGGCTGGATTTGCCGTATATCTGACCAAGCCGGTAAAGCAGTCGCAACTTTTTGACTGCCTCATTACGGTTATCGGCAGAAAACCCTCCGCTCAAGTCTCACCGGACAGAATTATCACCAGGCACACAGTGGCGGAAGAGCGTAAGCAAAAAATCCGCATCCTGCTGGCCGAAGACAATATCATCAACCAGAAAGTCGCGTTGAAAATTTTCGAAAAGCTCGGCTATCGCGCAGATGCGGTTGCCAACGGCTTAGAGGCGGTCAAGGCGCTTGAAATGATCTCTTACGACATCGTGTTCATGGACGTGCAGATGCCGGAGATGGACGGATTAGAAGCGACCGGAGAGATCAGGAGGGTTGAAGCCGCAAAAAGCTCTGCTGACCACTCACCACCCACCACCTACCACTCTCACATTCCGATCATCGCCATGACCGCCCGTGTCATGAAGGGCGACCGGGAAATATGTCTTGATGCGGGCATGGATGATTATGTGAGCAAACCGATCGAGCCGGGCGAACTGGCCGAGGCGATAGTCCGATGGATCCCCGACCGCGTTGAGGCCGGGGAGGCAGAGGAGGAGCAAATCGACGGGAAGCCGTTGGAGGAAGCGTCGATCTTTGATCGAACTGCGTTGCTCAATCGTCTCAGTGGAGATGAGGAGTTCTGCCGGGAGATCATCGGCATATTTTTTCAGGATGTGCCCGGACAGATCGAGTCCTTAGAAGATGCCGTCAAAAAAAGCGATACCGCCCTGATTCAATTTCAAGCACACTCCCTTAAGGGGGCCTCAGGGAATTTCGGCGCGGCTGCCTTGCAGGAGGCTGCATTAGAGCTGGAAAAGGCCGGTAAAAGCGGCGACATGACCAGGGCAAACGAGATGTTTGATGCGGTAAAGGAGGAATTCGAGAGGCTGAAGGGAGTTGTGAGTCGTGAAACAAAGTAAGGAACAGAGAGGAGATAAGTTGAGCAAAATTACGCTCAACTTTAGCTGGTATTTTAATTGCGCAAGGCTCAACTTTTCAGGACAAAGGGAATAAGACTTCAATGACAAAAAAGCGAGACACCGGAAAAAAACCCTTTAGCTCCCCCTCTGATATCTTTCATGTTATTTCCCGGATTGACCGTGAGGGGATTGAAATAACCGGGAATACGATCAGGGAATGGCGGAAAATAGTGAATTTCGCAGCAGAGATTATCGGGGTTTCATGTGCGATTATTCGCAGGAATGATCCGCCCGATCTGGAGCTGGTCGTATCCAGCGATTCAATTGACAATCAATTTACGCCGGGTGATCGTGGACCTGCAGACACATATTATTGCGGACAAGTGATCCGTTCAGAAAAAAACAGTGTTATTTCAAACGCACGGAAAGAGAAAAAATGGCAGATGAACCGTGATTTCAAACGTGGAATGGTTTTTTACATGGGGATGCCGTTGTTCTGGCCGGATGGCGCAATTTACGGCACGATATCCGTGCTTGATACCAGGGCTGGAAAATTTCCAGAGCGATTTGAGAAACTTCTGAACATGTTCAAGGAACTGGTTGAATCCAGCCTTCATTCGCTTTATCAGAGCGCTGTCAACCAACGGAACCTGGAGCATATTTTTGACAACCTTTCAGAGGGCGTTATGGCCCATGACAATAACAGGCGCATCTGGTTTTTCAACCGGGCGGCTGAAAAAACCACCGGCTACAGGCGGGAAGAAATCCTTGGCAGAGATTGTCATGAGATATTTAACGGCCCCTTTTGCGGAGGGAACTGCGGCTTTAAGGAAGGTGTACCCTCGGGTTCACCTTTCACCAGGCATTACCCTCTGAATATTCTGGCGAGAAACGGTGAATCCCGCCGCATTGAGATGACAGTGAACAGCACGATTGATGCATCCGGAAATCCGTCAGGGGTAATTGCATCATGGCGGGACATGACGGACCTGACCCGGCTTCGGATCCAGGCAGGCGATATCACTGAGTTTGCCGGGCTTATTGGAAGGGATCCTTCCATGCTCCAGATTTATGATCAGATACGCGACCTGGCTGTCACTGATTATCCTGTCCAGATTTACGGGGAAACGGGAACAGGCAAGGAACTTGTAGCGACCGCCATTCATAAGGAAAGCCGGCGCGATGGAGGGCCTTTTGTGCCTGTTAACTGTGCCGCCCTGCCGGATGGAATCCTTGAGAGCGAGCTTTTCGGACATGTGAAGGGAGCTTTTACAGGCGCTGTTCGGGACAAAAAAGGGCGTTTTGATCTTGCACGGGGTGGAACTCTTTTCCTGGATGAAGTAGCGGAAATGCCCATGGCGTTGCAGGCAAAATTGTTAAGGGTCCTGGAGGACGGAAAATTTGAGCGTGTGGGCGGAGAAAGGACTATTACCGCGGATGTGCGCATCGTAAGCGCAACCAACCGGGACCTTAAAGAGGAAGTACGCAAGGGCAGGTTCAGACAGGATCTCTATTATCGTATTAAAGTAGTGCCCATTGACCTCCCGCCCCTTAAGAAACGAAAAAGCGATATCCCGCTGCTCGTTGACCATTTTTTTTCAAGGGCAGAGGACGAAGGGCATGTATCAGCCGGCATTTCCGCAGAGGCAATGGCTATATTGACGGACTATCCATGGCCTGGAAACGTCCGCGAACTTCAGAACGTAATCCGGTTCGCATTAGTGAAATGCAAGGGTAGAGTCATTCAGCCGAACGACCTGGTCATGGAATTGAAAGAATGGCGGATTAAACGTTTTTCCCGCGGACCGTCCCGCAAACTGACGACAGAGGCGGTAAAGGCCGCGCTGGTCAAAAGCGGAGGGAACAAGGCCAAGGCAGCCCGAATCCTCGGCGTGGGCCGCGCCACCCTGTATCGCTTTCTGGCTGACTAGACGGTAACTTTTTAATATCGACATGGCAAAAAGGTGTTGGTCGCTATCATGTCCCATGATACACATGCGTATCGCATAAAAACATGAGACATATTTTTTATTGCTGTTTACGCTCCCAATATAGCTCTGCTCGGAATTCACGTAATACGAAAGTGTCTTATTACGAAACCTGGTCGCAGTAAGCTGATATAACGGCAAAATAGAGAGGGAGATATTTGAAGTCCTGTAAAAATGGGGACCGGTCGTCTGGAAAAGGTTGGAATCTCGGAATAGTGCGAAGGTGCCGTGAATCGGCATTTTTTTTGCCCGAACAATGGCACAGGCTTTGCAGAATGAAGTTGTAAAAGGTGTAAACCCTTACAGGTAAGGGGATAGCCGTTGTTTGGTTATTTTGCCCGTGTGAGCAGTTACTTAGAAGGAGTCATGGGCAGATTGAAAAAAACATGAAATAAGGAGGATTGAATGAAGAAAACATTTGCTGCATTGGTTGGATGTGCCGTAGGAATAGCGCTTTTTTCAGGCACAGCTTTTTCAGGAGAGATTTGCATCGGCTGCCACAAGGGAAAGACACCCGGATTGGTAAAGGACTGGCAGGAGAGTAAACACAGCAAGAATGATGTGGTCTGCTCGACATGTCATGGCGATAAGCATAAAAAGGTTTCAAATTTTGATCTGGCCCGGATGCCGGATGAACACGTCTGTGCAGAGTGTCATGAGGAAAAATTTACTCAGTTTACAAAAGGTAAACATAACATGGGTTGGACAGCCTTGAATGCAATGCCCATTACGCACCTGGAACCTGACGAACTTATGGAGGGCGCAGGCGGTTGCGGGGGCTGCCACAACATGGGGGTAAAAACTGCTGAACAGAAACAGGCCCAGCTTGACAAGGGGTACAGGTATCAGACTAACTCGTGCGACGAATGCCATACCAGGCATACTTTTTCAAAAAAAGAGGCGTTAAATCCCAAGGCATGTCAAATATGCCATATGGGTTATGATCATCCTCAGTGGGAGATGTGGAGCAGCTCTAAACATGGCACCAGGTACCTGATCAGGGAAGCGGGCGGACTTCCGGAAAACGCCCCTGCCCCGACTTGTCAGGAATGCCACATGGCTGACGGCAATCATGAAAATAGAACTGCCTGGGGGTTTCTAGGCGTAAGGCTGCCCCTGCCTGAAGATCCGGAATGGAAGGCTGACAGAATCACGATTCTCAAGGCTTTGGGCGTGCTTGATCCGGGTACGGGTGAACCCACTCCCAGACTTGATGTGGTAAAGGCGGCGGACATGGTCCGACTTACGGAAGAGGCATGGAGTAGTGAACGTGAAAAAATGATCAAAACATGCTCCAAATGCCATTCAAGTAATTATGCCCGAAAACGGCTTGAACAGGGTGATTCCATGATGCAGAAGGCGGATCGTCTGTTGGCCGAAGCCATTGAAGTCGTGGCCGGACTTTATAAGGACTCCATCCTTGAAAAACCGGCTGATTATGCCTTTGCCTATCCGGATTTTCTTTTTTTCATGCAGACCGGGGGCCATGAAGGGGCAAAAAATGGTGACGCGTCATACATAGAGCAGGTATTGTTTGAAATGTACATGAAGCATCGCATGCGGACCTATCAAGCCTTTTTCCATACCAACCCTGATTATGCCTATTGGTATGGCTGGGCAA
>JAYEJK010000395.1:0-5706 GCA_034660535.1 Thermodesulfobacteriota bacterium
GCTTGCCATTCTTGCAGGCCCTGTCCCGGCTGCCCAGAAAAAGCCTGTCAAGGTGATGCAGAAAGAAATTAAAATGGCGGTCTCTTTCCAGGAAAGGGAGGCAGCGATTAAGGCAAAGGAAAAAGAGCTTGAAAAAAAAGAAGCTGAATTCAATGTCATAAAAAAGGAGGTGGATGAAAAGCTTGACCGTCTGATCGCCCTTCAGGAAGAGGTCCAGGCCAAACTTGATGAGTACAGGGTTGTTCAGGAAAAGTCTTTCAAAGACCTGGTAAAGATATACAGTATCATGAGAGCGTCCAAAGTGGCTCCTCTTCTCAACCAGATGGAAGATGCCACCGTGGCAAGAATCCTTGGAGCCATGAAGACGGAGACTGTGAGCAAAATCATACCTAAACTTCCGCCGGACAAGGCTGTAAAGGTCAGTAAAGCACTCGGCCGGATCAAGTAAGCGGTCACAGGCTGCGCATCTGCGCGTGATCAATCCAACCGGTATAGGTAAGCTAGTGCCCATCCGGAAATGGCCCTTTTGTCCAATCTCCGCGTTACGCGAAAAAAATAATTCTCGGAATATCAACTATATGCCTCCGGTTATTTTTTTCGCATGCCTTGACCTTGAACAAAATTGCTCATTTCTGGACGGACACCAGCTAACAGGTAAAAACTTCTTAGACAAAAAAATCTCCGGAAATTCTTTCCCACTACTTTAAATTCCCACCTGCTGTTTACGATTCATATTGACCATTTTCTGGTCTTAAATAATTTTTTTTTTCGCGCACAGGATTTTACTGAAGCCTTGATTGTTCAAGCGATTCCGTAACACCAGCACAATTTTTAGGCAACCGCACAGAATGTAGTGGCATGCCCATTGCAAATTTAGTCGGTAAACATACCACAGAAACATTTAGAACGGCAAAATTTACATCGATAATATGGGGGAGAAGATCTGTGGATTTTATGATGATGAAACCGGAATTGCCGGTTCAGGCTACGTCAATGCTTACCGAAGTCAGGGGGGCATATACGGAAAGTCGATCCCGATCATTTTCAGAGTATGTGGAACGGAAGATGAACGCGGGCCGAGAAAAAAAGGAATGTCTTTTGGGTGCCAAGGCGGCGGAGAAAATAAAATCTTCCAAGGAGGATGGCGAAGAAGGCGATGGTAAGGTCTCGACCGTTGCAGGCCTGTTATACGGGTTGATGGAGGAACTCCGGAAAATTGCCGGAGAATCGGAAACCCCGGGAGTGTGGACCGTTGATCTGTCTGATCTCGAATTGCTTAAAAAGATTGCAATGGACGCCGGGATGAGTGAGGCGGACATCGCTCTTCTGATTCAACAGATGGAGGCTGAAAACGGGAATCTTGGATTAGACGATTTTTTGGCAGCCTTTATGCGCCATTTCGAGACCATGGATGATGTCAGGCCGATCACGGTACCTGAGACCGAACTGCCTTTTCTGGAAACACTCTTAAGTAAAATGGGGGTCTCTGTCGAGGAAATCACAAAAATTTCGGATAGTGGTGTGACTGGTGACGCTAAACTGGATCTTACACTGTTTCTTAAAGGTCTGGAATCAATTGAGGGGGCGCATCCCATTACGCTGTCGGACTGGGAGGCTGAGCAATTAAACGATTTGCTTCTAAAGGCGGGTGTCTCCGAAGAGCTTCAGAAGTCCATGCTCTGGGAGAGGGGATTTACAAAGGTTGAGCTCGGTCTTGATCGTCTTAAAAATTTGCTCACCCAGGGAATAAACGAAATTGAATCCGGCCGTCCCTTCGCTGATCTGCCGTCCTTTTGTGCCGATCTTAAGCAGCTCCTAAACCAGGCCGGTTTTAAGGATGGAGGCGTGGGGTGGTCACCGGTGATTCAGAAGAGTCTGCAGGCGGTCCATAAGGAACTTGTAGGACTTGTGGATTTGTCCACTGTCCAGGTAAGCAGGGTCGATGGTTTGATTATGACACCGGAAAGCGAAGAAGCTGAAATAGATCTTGAGGGTCTGGCCGGGAATGCTGAAGAGACGGATGGCTATGAACTGTTTTCAGAAAGCATACTCATGGATCACGATAAAGGCCTGACCGGTAAAAGTAGTGACGAACATCAGGACATATTGAATTCGTCCGGCAGTGCAATCCTGTCCAGGCCTGAATTTCCTGCCGGTAACATCGGAACGCCGGGTTCTGAGGTAACAGCGGGACAGGGAAGGCCTTACGTTATGACTCACAGGATGTTGTCACAGGTGCAGCAGCAGGCCTTTGATCAGATCTCCCAAGGTGTTCTAAAGGGGATTAACAACAATGATAATCATCTGGTTTTAAAGCTTTATCCTCCGGAGCTGGGCGAGGTAAAGGTCGATCTGCTTGTTAGGAATGGTCATGTGGCTCTCTCCTTTAATATGGAAAATTCCAAGGTTAAGCAGCTTCTTGAGAGCAGTCTGGACCAGTTTCAGGAAAGTTTGGAGGAGAAAGGGTTTGTGCTGGACGAATGCATGATCTCGGCTGGACGTGATGATGAGAATGATGATGCGTGGCAGCGTTTTGAGGCCGTTTGGAACAGCAAATCGGCAGCAAGGGTTGAGACCCTGGTCGATCCGGCTGACAATGTCCTCTATCACACATCAGACAACTATGATGTCAGAGAGGGTGGGATCAGTCTGTTTGTCTGATCTGAAAAAGTAATTAAAGGGTATAACGGGGCGGGAAAATGGATACAGCCATAAGCGGTATTCCAACAGTAACAAATGAGATGAAGACTGTTGGGAAAAAAAATCTGGACAGAAATGACTTTATGAAGCTTTTTATCACTCAGCTTCAGTACCAGGACCCCATGGACCCCATGGACAGTTATGAAATGGGTTCCCAGCTGGCACAGTTCAGCACCATGGAGGCCACCATGAAGATGAGCGAAAACATGGAGGAGCTGCTGGCCTATCAGACCTCTCAGAACAACCTTCAGCTTCTCACTCTGCTGGGCAACGGGGCCAGGGCGTCCGGCAATATGCTGGCAGTGTCGGACGGGTCCGTGGCTGCCACGGAATTTACGCTTGCGGAAATGGCGGATTCCTGTGTTGTGGAAATTTATGATGAAAGCGGGTCTATTATCCGGACCCTGGACATGGACAGTCTGCCGGCAGGCCCATATGAACTTGCCTGGGACGGCAATGATTTTAGCGGCGAGCAGGCCCCGGACGGTGCATACAGATATTCGGTCAGGGCATACAACGGTTTTGGTCAGCAGATTGAAGTGGATCAGACGATAACCGGTCGTGTAACAGGTGTCGAATTTTCAAGCGGCCAGGCCATGCTGACCCTTGACAATTATATCACCATTAGTGTTGGTGATGTGCTCAGTGTCGGCGATATAAGAACACAAAGCGTGGTTAAAACCGAGCCTGAAGAGTCGTAAATGTAAGAAATTTGTAAAAAAATGGGTAAATATTCGGGTACGTATGGAAAACTTTAAAAAACCAAGGAATGTAAATGTTTGGCAGTGCTTCATATGCACGCGATCAGGCTGGAGAACTATAGTTGGCTATGTGAACCAGCCTGATCGTGTGCAGATGGAGTGCTGCCGAATATTTACAAATGGGATGGTATCAGGCAGACAAGTCAATTTGCCGAAATCCAAACCAGGGAAACAATCAATAAGTGGAGGCTAATTATGGCTATTTCCAGTTCATTATATTCAAGCATCAGCGGGTTGAACACCATGGGCGAAGCCATGTCGGTTCTGGGTGATAACGTTGCCAATGTCAACACGGTTTCATTTAAATCGAGCAGGTCTACATTTCAGGACGTGCTGGCTCAGTCCGTGTCAACGGCCGCGGGCTCGGCCCAGGTCGGCCGCGGTGTGACCTTAAGCACGGTGGACGGCCTTTTTGCGCAGGGATCATTTGAAAATTCCTCAACGCCCACTGACATGGCAATCGGCGGTGACGGTTTTTTCATGCTCAGGGATACGGATAGCGCTGAAGCGGACATGTATTCCAGGGCCGGGGAATTTCGTTTCGACCAAGAGGGAAATCTGGTAAATCCCTCGGGATACTTTGTGCAGGGGTGGTCCATTGACGGGGATACCGGCGACCGTCAAGGGACAATCAGCGACATCAACATTGGAAAGACAACACCGCCTGTTGAGAGTAACGATATTCAGATTATCTTTAATCTTGATTCACGGGAACAGAATGAGACAACAGAGACCAGGCTTTTTGATTCGTGGAATGGGATGAATGCAGCCTCCGTATCCCCAACGGATCCTATAGCTGCAACAGCATATGAATATACCTCTGCCATAAAGGTGTACGACTCTCAGGGAGCAAGCCATGACATCACGGTCTATTTTGATCGCACCACGAATGACAATGAATGGGAGTTTCTTGCAACCTGCGAACCTGCTGAGGATATGCGTAATCTGACCGCGGCAGAGCGGAGCGTCTATGCGCCTGATGACACCTACAACTACGAGAACCATAAAGGCGCGGGCGCCCTGATGTACGGAACAATCAACTACAACACCTCCGGCGAGATAATCAGGAGCAGCTGCTGGGATGTCCCGCCTGACGGCAAGGTGGATCCGGCCTTAAACGATAACCGCAAGGTTTTAGCTACAGGCACCAGCTATTACTCATTTGAATGCAACTTTACAGGCGCAATCACAGACCAGACAGTCAACCTTAATTTCGGCGCCCAGTACAGCGGTCAGACCACAAACCAGACACAGATCATTGTGAGCGACGGCGGGGGCTATGCCGATGCGGCAGGGACCGATTATATAACCGAGGAAACCCTTTGGAACAGCGTCTACGATTCGGGCGGAAACGTCATGAAACAGGGGGACATCTTCATCTTTTCGGGGTACTCCCACGATGGAACCGTTGCGCCGACACTGATCTATGAAATTGACGACTCTACAAAAAAGGTTTCGGATCTCTTGACAAGTCTTGAGGCCACATTCGGCTGTTCTGCCGACATTGATGCTTACGGCCGACTGAAATTGACAGACAACTCAGGCGGAGACAGCGGATTGGCCGTCACATATTTTAACACCGTGTCTGCTGACGACGCAGTGCCGTTCGGGGGCTCGGAAACGGTGAGTGGCAACTGGTTCCGCACATCGGGCGCTACCTACAATCAAACTGGTTCGGTATTGAATACAAGCACGACCGTAGATCTGGATGACCTTGAGGACGCGGCCGCGCCTCCCATTGCCATTGCTGCAGGCGATACATTCAATTTTTCCGGCACTGATGTGGATGGTGTTGCCGTTGCTGCTACAAACATTGCAGTGGTGGCCGATACCACTACCGTCCAGGACCTTTTGACCTTTATCGAAACCACTTTTGAAGGGATCACTCCCGGGACCGTGACCGCGAGCCTGGATTCTGATGGAAGGATCCGCGTCATTGATGAGACAGCCGGCGGCAATCTGGTTGTAAACGCATGGTTTTCCGACGCAGACGCAGGCGGAGGTTCGCCCTTTGGCCTGCTTGCCGTAGCAGACACCGCTCTGGTAAAGCTGGATTCTCTGGGGGGTCAGATCAATATCACCACATCCAAACGGCAGGTCTATTCCGAGGGTCGGGGGTTAAGCACTAACACCGGCCTTGTGCCGGTCATCACGGCAAATACTCAATGGAGCAGTGTTTATAACAATGCCGGCGCTCAGGTGAGTAACAATGACATATTTACAATTTCCGGGAGCAAGGGTGACG
>JAYEJK010000395.1:5806-8420 GCA_034660535.1 Thermodesulfobacteriota bacterium
TTAAGCACTAACACCGGCCTTGTGCCGGTCATCACGGCAAATACTCAATGGAGCAGTGTTTATAACAATGCCGGCGCTCAGGTGAGTAACAATGACATATTTACAATTTCCGGGAGCAAGGGTGACGGCACCCCTGTAACGGCAGGTAATACCTATACAATAGATACAACAAATACTGTTCAGGATTTTTTGGACTGGACGGAGAACCTGTTTGATTGCGAAGCTGAAATCGACAGCAACGGCCGCCTGGTATTGACCGACAGAGTAGCCGACACGGTCGCACTCCCCCGTGTGATGGCTATAACAGGTATAGAATACACAAACGACGTAAATAATGTTGATCTTTGGGGAACGGAGTTCACTCCATGGGATTATATCCCGGCCGATATCAGCGGTGAGGATGGAAGCAGAGAGGGCGACGTGATAAGCGCAAACTTTGAGAACGAGGCTCTGTCCTCCACACAGTACGCAAACAGTTCCACGACCATTTACCAGGATCAGGATGGATATTCCTCCGGGTTTCTGCAGTCGGTTTCCGTGGACACGGAAGGTGTGATAACAGGTCACTATTCAAACGGCCAGGTGATTAAAAAGGCCCAGGTTTCCCTGGCAACCTTTAACAGCCTTCACGGGTTATACAAAAAGGGTGGAAATATCTTTGAAGAGACAACCGATTCAGGCGCTCCGATCACAGGCGCGCCGCAGACAAACGGCCTTGGCTCCATTGCTCCGAATGCCCTTGAAATGTCAAACGTCGACCTGGGCACTGAGTTTGTTAAGCTGATCACGGTCCAGAGGGGTTTTCAGGCCAACTCTAAAATCATCACAACCACTGACGAGATGTTGGCCGACCTGATCAATATCAAGAGGTAGAAGGTAGAAGGCTAAAGGTTATAGGCTGAGGGAAGCAGGCCGAAGGCCGAAGAGGAAACCGGAAGAATCCCTCCCAACCTTTGTACCGTAAACCGTATACCGAACACCGTAAACCGTTTAACTCAGCCCCACCCCGGCCGGCAGGCCCGGGAGACCGGCAACAAACAGGTCTCCCACGGTCTGCCGGTTTTTTTTATGCGAAGATTTTGTAAAAAATTTTCGACCTGTACAGTTAGAAATTATGAATAAAAATTACGAATTTTCAACACAAAATGTGTCTGATTTAGAAAGGTGAAATCGTCTGATGTTTTTGCGGGTTTGTAATATTTTCTTGACATCTCATCCATAATGATTGTAGTTGAAAAAATTAATATTCAAATCAGTAAACCGTAGGGGAGTAGTATTGAGTATCGGCCGAATTCGGCCTGTGATCGCTTACGGCAAAAGAGGTATGGGCCGTGGCGGAAACATATTATAAAGAAAAGGGAGGTTAAAATGGAAAAAGTTGCTATTGTAGGTTGTGGCGCCTATATGGATAGTGGTTACGGTTGTGCCGGAGAATGGCGTTGTCTTAAAGCCGCGGCGCTCGGAGAAGGCACTTTCGAGGCCCCTTGTCTAGTCATAGCCTTAGTTAAATGTGAATGCCCGGGTCGATCCTTAATGGCCAACATGGGTGTTGCTATGAAAATGTCGCAGATAAAACCGGACAAGATATACCTTAGTTCTTGTTTTGCTAATGCTAAACCGGCCTGCCCTTATACCGATGCCAAGGAGATAGCTGAAATGCTGGAGAACAAAACCGGTATCAAGGTAATTATAGGTACACACGATTACCAATAGCCTGGTAATCGTTTACCGTCACTGCATCGTAAGCGATCACGGGCACGGCATCTGAACGTACATCTACGGCACCTGTGGTCGCTTACATGACAAGTGATTTGCGATCCGACCATGTAAGCGCAGACCCCGAATTTAACCTGAAGCTAAGCGTAATTTTGATTAATTTATTTCCTTCCTTCCCATCCCTTACGCGCAGAGTATTTTTAACCCTTTTTTTAATCTATCATCTTTTGTTATGACAAAAAACAACAGCCAATATAGCGTTTCAAGGGTCAAAGAACGATTACTCGAAATAATCAATAATAGGGGTTGGTTTTAACTTCGGCCATTATAACGGTGGGCATAGCCCACCCTACAAGAGAACTAAGAATAACATGGTGGAAATATGTATTTTTTGTAGGGTGGGCTGTGCCCACCTTTGCCCAATGAAAGACTTGTGGCCGAAATTAAAACCAACCCCCAATAATATGACTGAAAAAGAACATCGTGAACTTTTGGCCGTTTTGAACGAAAACAGGCAATATCCAAGGAAGTTACATATTATGGATGTAGATTATCAAATAGGAAAGCGGGGTATCCATTTAACGCAAGTGAATTATCCCTAATTCTTTGAATTTAAAGGGTATTAGTCATTTTTGAATGAAAAACAAAAAAAGGCTATATATTCACGTAGATACCTCTTTTGAACTTGCGTTAAGTGGATACCCCGCATTATCATAAAGGATGCGGTCATGGCATCAAGTAAAAACCGAGCGCCTTGTCGAATAAATCCGGGTCCGTGAATTCGCCGCCGATGTATTTGCCGTTCACCATCCTTACGATAATCTCTTTATCGATTTCAGACCGTTTCCTGTCGTCCAAGGCGAATTTAATCCTGATCTTATCGTTTTTATTGAGACTA
>JAYEJK010000396.1:0-8418 GCA_034660535.1 Thermodesulfobacteriota bacterium
CACGTAGAACTATTTGCTTTTCGAAGCTTGAAGTAATGCACGACACTGTTATAGGATTGTTGATTAACAAAGTCGAATTTGGGTTAGATATTCATGCCTAGCAACAGGTTCAACCCACTACCAAATATTTTTAATAAAGTGCAGAGGATTAAATCTTTTAAGGGTTTTGTCGGGAAGTATCCGCCTCAGGGCACAAAAAAATCGGCCCCAAAGACCGGCCATATGGACACCTAAAATGTTTATGGCCACCTATACGGCCACCAAACAAAAAAGGGGTTACATCATCACGATGTAACCCCTTGATTTAACTGGTCGGGACGAGAGGATTCGAACCTCCGGCCCCCTGAACCCCATTCAGGTGCGCTACCAGACTGCGCCACGTCCCGACCTTGAATATATTTTTTTTAAAAAAACCGATTTCTTTAAGCACACTGCAAGTAAATATGTCAAGCTGACTATTTATCAACCAGTTTCTTGATTTCCCTTAATTCCGACTTGATGTTTTCGATGAGTTCTCCTTTCGGGAATCGAATGGGCGCTGATTTTTTACTTTCTTCTTCTTTTCCCTTTGATAAAAATTTTTTTACGCCGGCTATGCTGTACCCGTCCTCGCGCAGGAGTTTTTTTATTTTAAGTATGTTTTCAACATCAATCCGGCGATAGAGACGCTGTTTGGACGAGGCCCTCTGAGGACGAATAACACTGAATTCAGTTTCCCAGTAGCGGAGGGCGTGCTGCTTTACGCCGGTGATCTTGCAGACCTCGCCGATCTTAAAATACAGCTTATCCGGAATCTCTTTCCTTATCGGGTCTGCCCCGTCAGTGTCCACCATCTGGTTATTGAACGTATTCAGGGATCACGCAAGGTACGGCGTCATTATTTTGCAGCCCCCCGCACAAAGGTAAAATAAACTTTCGACTCACCAGTTACTTTAAGTTATCGTTAATTTTTTCCCTGAGTTTCTTGCTGGGCTTAAAGCTGACCATACTTCTTCTGGTAATCTCCATGGTCTCGCCTGTCCTGGGATTGCGTCCTCTCCTGGCTGACTTTTTCCGAACAGTGAATGTGCCGAACTGAACCAGTTTAATGAATTCCTCTTCAAGCAGTGTCTGCCTCATGGTCAAAAAGGCTGAATCAATGATATCACCCGCTCCTCTATAGGAAAAACCCATTTTTTCGTGTAAAATTCTTGCCAGGTCTTTTCGGGTAAGATTCGATTCTATCATGATATTATTCCTCCCGCAATTGACCCTCAAATCCGGACAGGATCAATTCAATATTTTTTTTGTGTGCCACGCCGACCATATTATCATCCAATGTATTTTCTTCCGAACGATATGTCACGGAAATAGCCACACTTTTAAAATTTTTCTTAATTGTCTTTCCCCGGTAGATGTCAAAAATCTCTGCCTTTTCCACCAGCTTTTCACCTGAATTCATGATTGCTTGAACCATTTCTCCACCGCCGACATGTTCCGGAACAAGTACGGCAATGTCCCATTTGACGGCTGGAAATTTTGGAAGGGGCTTAAATACCGTCTCAGCAGGGCGTAACCGACAGATCTCATCAATGTTCAGCCTCAGGTAAAACACGTCCTGTTTGATACCGAACCTCTTTAACATTTTACCGGTGCATTTTCCGAACTCACCTATTTTCGTATCTTTGCTCTTTATTAATACAAAGCTGTCAGGCTCGACGTAGGATAGAGTGTCAGGGCTTCTTTTCAGGGAGACTTCAGGCAGGCGCAGTTCATCTAGAAGCAGCTCTGCAACACCCTTTACATCCAGAATATCCGTGACTTCACCGCCGTAATATAGAACAGGAGAACCGGGTTGCCTTCGCCCGGTGAGCAATGCGGTCAACCGAAGCGGTTCATACGGTAGTTCCTCTCCCTGCCTGGGATAAAACACCTTTCCGATTTCAAACAGACGGACTTCTCGATTCTGGTGGTTTATGTTCCGACAAATGTTCTCCAAAAGGCCGGGCAACAATGTTGTCCTCATGATGTTCTGATCTTCGGCCAGGGGATTGAAGAAACGAACCACGTTCCTTGCCGGATCATCGTGGGCCAGTCCAAGCATGTCAAAGTGCTGATCCGAGATAAAGCTGTAGTTTACCGCCTCATGGAAACCAAGCGATGTCATGACAGAGGAAAGCCGTTTGCGTAACCCCCAGTCCGGATCTGTTTCCGGAAAACTCATAGGCACACTCGGAAGCGTGGTCGGGAATTCGTTAAATCCCTTGAGCCGGGCCACCTCTTCAATCAGATCCACCTCACGTTCAAGGTCAACCCTGAAACTGGGAGGTGTGACTGAGAGTATTCCCTTGTCCAGGGCTTTAACATTAATTTCAATCCCGGTTAAAAAATCCGTAATCCGGTCTGCCGTGAATTCCATTCCCAGAAGATCATTCACACGTTGTACGCGAAGAGTGATTTCATCTCTTGGTTTTACACCTTCGCATAAATCAACTCCGCCTTCCACAACCTTGGCGCCCATGATATCGATCATCAGCCGGACCACTCTCTCTAACGCCATTACCGTACCCCCGGGATCAACGCCGCGCTCAAAACGATAGGATGAGTCAGTGCCCATATTGAGCTTGCGTGCCGTCCGGCGAATGGTTATCGGATTAAAACATGCGCTTTCAAGTAGAACTTCCGTGGTCTCATCAGAGACTTGTGAACTCTCCCCCCCCATTATACCAGCCACTGCAACCGGTTTTTCATTGTCACAGATCAAAAGCGTCTTTGAATCAAGATCACGTTTAACGCCGTCCAGTGTCACCATTTTTTCATCAGGATGGGCTCTGCGCACAACAATCTTACTTTTGGCCAGTTTCTTGAAATCAAAGGCATGCAGAGGCTGACCATATTCCAGCATAACGAAATTCGTGATATCAACCACGTTGTTTATCGGGCGTTGTCCTACAGCAAGCAGTCTCTTTTGCAGCCACCAGGGTGACGGGCCTATTTTTACATCAGTTATCAGTCGCGCTGCATAACGTGGGCAATCATCAAAAGACTCCACTTCAATTGAAAAAGGTATATTTTCTCCAGTCAACTCCGGAATCTCATCCTGAATCGGATAGGTCAGTTTCTTTCCGGTAAAACCGGCTGTCTCCCGTGCAATTCCAATGACACTGGCACAATCCGGACGATTCGGAGTGAGGTCTATCTCAATTGCCGTGTCTTTTAAGGAAAGAGCATCCACAAGATCCATACCGCATTCAAAATTGTCTGGAAGTTCCATGATTCCTGAATGGTTCTCGCTGATCCCCAGGTCTCTTTCCGAACAAAGCATGCCGTATGATTCCTCACCGCGGATCTTGGCCTTCTTGACCTTTATGCCGCCGGGGAGAATGGCGCCGGGCAGAGCAATGGCCGTATGCATCCCCGCCTTTACATTTGGAGCGCCGCAGACCACATTGAACGTCTCATTGCCGACCATGACGTCGCAGAGCGTAAGCCTGTCGGCATTGGAATGGGGCTTAACCTCCAGCACCCCGGCAATTTTTACATTATCAAGCGAGGTGTGAAGTTCCCGGACTTCCTCCACCTCAAGGCCCAGCATAGTGAGCCGGCTGGTCAGTTCGACAGTGGTAATGTCTAAGTCTACGTATTGTTTCAGCCAGTCAACAGTAAATTTCATCTATTTTGTAACTTCTCAGATTGTAAGGTTCAACAACCCTTCAATTTATCAGAACTGTGAGAGAAAACGCAGATCATTTTCATAGAAAAGCCGAATATCGTTGATTCCGTATTTAAGCATCGCGATTCGCTCAACCCCAAGCCCAAACGCAAATCCGGTATATTCCTCCGGATCATATTCCACCATTTTAAACACCTCGGGGTCGATCATGCCGGCGCCGAGGATCTCAAGCCAACCGGTCTGCTTGCATACGCGGCAACCCTTTCCTTTGCAGATCACGCAGCCGATGTCTACTTCGGCGCTCGGTTCCGTGAACGGAAAAAAACTGGGCCTGAAACGGATCAGCGTATCTTTGTCAAACATCTTAGAAATGAAAACACGGAGCACGCCTTTGAGGTCTGCGAAAGAGACCTTTCTGTCTACAAGAAAACCCTCAACCTGGTGGAACATAGGCGTGTGCGTAATGTCTGAGTCGCGTCTGTAGACCTTGCCGGGCACAATCATCCGAAGGGGTGGACTTTTCTCCTTCATTGCCCGGATCTGCATGGGAGAGGTATGGGTTCTTAAAAGTACGCTGTCGCTGATATAAAAAGTATCGTGCATGTCCCGGGCGGGGTGATGTTTCGGGATATTTAAGGCTTCGAAGTTGTAGAAATCGGTTTCCACGTCAGGACCTTCGGCAACCGCGAATCCCAGCCCTTCAAAGATCCCGCACACTTGTTCCATAATCTGGGTTACAGGATGCAGTTTTCCAAAGGGTGCAGCCCGGCCTGGAAGTGTGAGATCGGTTTGGGATACAACGCCTGATCCCTTTCCGCCGTCCGACTCTGTCAGCTCGTATTTCTTTTTATCAAATGCGTCCTGGACTTCCTTTCTGGTATTGTTGGCAAGCTTTCCGAGACGCGGCCGATCTTCAGGCTCAACTTGACCCAGTTTCCGCATCAGGAGAGTAAATTCTCCCTTGCGGCCCAAATACCGGACCCGGAATGATTCCAGGGCATCGGGCTGTTCAATGGAATCCAGGCTCCTAAAAGCTGCGGATTTCAGGCGTACTAATTCATCTTCCATGGTTTAGCGGTAGATTTATGGATGGGTACTAGGAAATGTTATCAGACGCCAGTTTTGCAACCCGGGTAAAGGCGCTGGGGTCAAGGATAGCCATGTTTGCCAGGACCTTTCGATCCAGCTCCACTCCGGCCTTTTTCAACCCGCCCATGAATTTGCTGTAGGAAATTCCATTTAATTTGGCGGCAGCGCCGATGCGTACAATCCACAGTCTGCGAAAATCACGTTTCCGGGTCCTGCGATCCCTGTATGCATAACAAAGCGCTCTGTCTACCGCCTCGGTGGCTGTCTTAAAAAGGCGATGCCGACCTCCACGAAACCCCTTGGCCATCTTTAAAATCTTTTTTCTTCTGCGACGCGCTTTAAATCCGCGTGTAACTCTAGGCATTTGCTTCTCCTTATATAAACCCGTGCTAAACGTAGGGCAAAAGCTTCTTAAGAGATCCTACGTTTGTAGAATCAACAATACCCGACTTCCTCATATTTCTTTTTTTCTTTGTGGTTTTCTTTGTGAGGATATGGCTGCCGTAAGCCTTGTTCCGGGTCAGTTTGCCTGTACCCGTGGCCTTGAATCGTTTGGCGGCACCTCTGTTTGTTTTCATTTTAGGCATTTTGCCGTACTCCTTAATTAATGCGTTTCTTTATTTAATCACTTAAGAGTCCAAAGTTCACATAACCATATGAAATCATTAAAGACTAATCCCCCCCCTTAGCAAAGGGGGACTTAAAAGCACACCTTCGAAAACTTTGGACTGTCCAGTTAATCAGCTCAATATTTATTATGCCTTGGGGCCGATAAACATGGCCATCTGCCTGCCTTCCATCTTTGGAGGCTGGAGAATAATGCCATCTTCCACCAGTTCATCTGCAATTTTTTGCAGAACCTCGCGGCCCTGGCTTTCCGCGTAAATGATTTCTCTTCCGCGAAAACGCAAAGTCACTTTGACCTTATTGTTCTGTCCTAAAAATTTCTTTATATTCCTTATCTTAAAATCCAAGTCATGCTTTTCCGTCTTGGGGCGCAGCTTGATCTCTTTGACTTCAATTACCGTTTGTTTCTTTTTGGCTTCATGCTGTTTTTTGCTCTGCTCATACCGAAACTTACCATAATCCATGATCCGACATACCGGCGGGGAAGAGGTTGCCGACAACTCCACCAGATCAAGCCCTTTCTTGGCAGCCCTTTCCAGCGCCTCATTAATAGAGACTATACCCACCTGCGTGCCTTCTTCATCAATGAGCCTGACTTCATCTACATTAATCTGCTTGTTCACCCTGGCTCTAATTTCCCGTCCACCCCTGACGCTTTTTTTTCTTCCTTTGATTTGCGTACCTCCTTACCCGATTAAAATTACTTGAATGACTTGGAATTACTGATATCCGTCCGGCCCCCCGGAAAGGCTATTATTCGTTTCCCGGAACGCTCTGTTTGAGAACCATATCCACAAATTCAGAGATCGCCATCGGGGCCAGATTCTTTCCGTCACGCAAACGAACCGTGACGGTTCGAGATTCAACCTCCTTGTGGCCGACAATCAACATATACGGGATCTTGGAAAGCTGCGCCGTCCTGATCTTAAGATTCAATTTTTCGTTGCGGACATCCTTTTCAACACGAACACCGTTTTTCCGAAGCTCCTCATAAATCTCTTCAGCATAATCAAGCTGGGAATCAGTGATGTTCATTATCCTGGCCTGGACCGGTGCAAGCCACAACGGGAACCAGCCCGCATAATGCTCGATCAAGACTCCGAAAAATCGTTCAAGAGAGCCCATGAGAGCACGGTGGATCATTATCGGCTGATGGGTATTCCCGTCAGCCCCGACATAGCTGATCTCAAAACGTTCAGGCAGATTAAAATCAACCTGGATTGTGGAACACTGCCAGGAACGGCCCAGAACGTCCTTTATCTTTATATCGATCTTCGGACCGTAAAAGACTCCCTCCCCAGGGTCAATTTCGTAGTCCAGTCCTTTTTTCTCAAGGGCGATCTTCAGCGCTTCAGTCGACTTTTGCCAGTGTTCATCGCTCCCGACATATTTTTCAGGCCGGGTGGAGAGATAAATATCATACTCATCAAAACCAAAGGTCTTTAAGATATGCAGATTTAAATCCAGGATCTTGAATATCTCGGATTCAAGCTGATCCGCGCGGCAAAATATGTGCGCATCATCCTGCGTGAATCCCCGCACACGCATGAGACCGTGCAGCACCCCGGTCCTCTCATAACGGTATACTGTGCCCAGTTCACACCACCGGATCGGAAATTCGCGGTAGCTTCTTTTTCTTATTTTGTAAATGGCGATGTGGAAGGGGCAGTTCATAGGTTTAATCTGGTAGCTGACATCATCAATTTCCATGGCGGAATACATGTTCTCACCATAGAAATCAAGATGCCCGCTGGTCTTCCACAGATCACGTTTAGCTATATGAGGCGTGTAGAGGAGTTCATAACCGTTCCGGTAATGCTCTTCTTCCCAGTAGTCTTCGATCAGTTTACGGATCTGCGCTCCCTTCGGCATCCAAAGGATCAGGCCCGGGCCTATCTGGTCCTGGATCGTAAACAGCTCCAGTTCCCTGCCCAATTTTCGATGATCCCTCTTTTTCGCCTCTTCAAGATTGTGCAGATATTTTTTCAGGGCCTTGGGATCGGAAAAGGCAGTGCCGTATATACGCTGGAGCATGGCGTTGTTTTCATCCCCGCGCCAATATGCTCCAGCCAGGCTGGTCAGTTTAAGCGCCTTTATAAATCCGGTATGCGGAATGTGCGGGCCGCGGCACAGGTCTACAAAATCTCCCTGCCGGTAAAGATTGACGGTATCCGCCTCGATCTCTTTTAAAAGGTCAACCTTATAGCTCTGCCCCTTTTCTTTAAACAGACTAATTGCATCATCAATCGGGACTGTTGTTTTTTCAAAAACCAGACCAGCGGACGCAATCTCTTTCATCCTGGCCTCGATACGTTCAACGTCATCAGCAGAAAAGGAATCACCTTTATCAAAATCGTAATAAAAACCGTCTGCAATGACAGGGCCTATGGCGACTTTGACGTCATGGCCAAAGAGATCAAGCACGGCCTGGGCCATGACGTGGGCAGTACTGTGCCTTATGATGGCAAGCCCTTCCGGAGTGTCCTTTGTAACCGGGACAAGTTCGGTATCGTCATTCAGCGAAGTTGAAAGATCCTGGAGATCGTCCCCGATTCGAACCGCAACCGAACGTTTACGTTCCTTGCTGGAAACAAGCACGCGCAAAGCATCAGCCGCCGAGGAGCCTTTTGGGATTCTTTTTACTTCTCCCCCTGGCAGGGAAATGGATATGTCAGCCATATAATGATAATTCCATCAAGATAATTGCTCGACAGACGCTTTGATGCCTATAAGCTGGTTTGTTGTTGGTTTTATGGATAAGGGTCTGGAAAGAAATAACTTGGATTTTCCGTTTCCGAACTGTATCACACCTTTAGCCGGTTTGACATCCCCGAAATCCTCACCGTAGCCCTGCTACGCTTGCGGTTTCGTGAATATCAAACCGACTAAATCTGCAACACATTTCGGATCGGAATTACCCAAGTTATTTCTTTCCAGACCCTAAGGCAAGAACCGCTGGTAGGCGCGGGCGGTTTTGAACCGCCGACTTCTACCGTGTCAAGGTAGCGCTCTCCCCCTGAGCTACGCGCCTATTCAGAAATAATAACACC
>JAYEJK010000397.1:0-1991 GCA_034660535.1 Thermodesulfobacteriota bacterium
TTATGAAAAGGTGAGGACATGTCCATTAATTGAGATCAATTCTCAATAAGCTTTTTCGATAGATTTTTTTAGGTTCCCAAAAGCCGAAACCCGAAAACCGCAAAAGGACTTTTTTCAGCGTAATCAATAATATCTTTAAGGAACTGCTTTTCAGAATAATTTCCTTCTGTACTAAGAAATTGAACAGGAATCATGCGATTCAGTTCAAAGGCAAGATGCATCTTGACAGCATTTGCATTCTTTTTATATTTTGCCCAACACATATTTGAAATGGCTGGGAAGACAGATCCATCAATTAACAGTATTCGGCCTAGTTGCTGGATTTCAGGAATAGCAGGAAAGTTACAAGCCAGTAGCAATTTGCCAAATATTTTTCTATATATCTCAGGATTATATCGACAGAATGCTTCAGAGTACATTGATTTCGAGGCACCAGGAAGTCCTATTTCTTTGGCAACTCGAGACGTCTTAATTTCAACAATTAACTTGCCGATGCTCTTTATCTGACAGATGATTCCAAATAACAGATTGGTTGTGAAAGCTGTAAACGAAAGCGTGTAGGTTTTAGAATCATCTTGCATAGATTTTTGAGCTTCCTCAATGAATGAAGATACCGGTTCAAGAATTTTTTCAAAAACATTTTTTTCAACTTTATCAATCATAGCGCCTCCAAGGTAAAGGTTTGCGCTATAACTAAACTATGAACCAAAATTTTTGTCTATAGAAAAGATTTACTGTAATTTCAGTAGCTTGTCTGTAACATTGCAAAAAAATATTTAAGCAATAAACGTGCCGAACGGTATTGGTGCCAAACCGTTCCCTGAGACTGAAGGTGTTATCCCCGTTGTCCACTAATTGAGTGGTGATGCCGGGTGGAGATACATAGGTGTCGTCAGACAGCTTTATATACTCTATGACCTTGCTGCCGAGATGGATGGTAATGGCATTGTTAATCAATTGGTCAACCGCCCACTTGTTGGTCAGGGATGCAACCATCCATCCCTGGATGTCATCCTGGTCTTTCATCAGATCCAGATTTATCTATAGGGCGGTGATCATTGCCGCGGAGTCAACCGGCTGTCTGCCTCCCAGGCCCGGATCACCATGGCTGCCGCGACTGATATGGATATCATAGTTGTGGGTCCAGCCGTTGCCGAGACCCCTGTCCTCAAGGTTCAGGCCGCTGTTATAGGAACGTCCGAATGCCGGGCCAAGAGGAGCCGCTCCTCCAAGGGCCAGATCTGTGCGATTATACAGATAGGACCCGCCGGCCATGTCCACAGGCTCTATGGATTGGGGTGTGGAATGTGGGGTGACCTGTTGATTTATGGTTGATGGAGCTGGGTTATTATTGGTGTTTGTCTGTATGTTCTGATTTACTGCCGGCGGATCTGTCTGGGCCGGATTACTGCCATAGCCGCCATGATAGCCACCACCGATGATCATGCCCAGTGACATGCTGGAGCTGGAGCCGGACTCGTACCTGGTAATATAACCAAGACCCTGCCACCGGCCCATGCCCAACTGTCCGTTATCAGGCAGGATCAGGGTACGGCCGCTGTTTACCTGGGACTGGAAATCATTCAGTGTCGATTCAGAATAATTATGCAACTGGGGTTTGATGGTCGCAAAGTTACCGTTATCGGCAAAGAAGACCTTGCTGCTTTCGGAATTGGCAATCTGAAAAAGCTTCATGGTGGATATGCCGGGATTATCAGAACCCATCAACTGCTCCAGAATACCGTGTTCAAAGGTACTGGAGATGGTGGTGGATGCATTGAAGTGGGCCTTCCAGTCGTCATCTGAGTTGTGTCTGGAGATAATGCTGGTAAAGGCGGTCTTGACGTCTATATAATAACCGGCTTCCTGGGCCATCACCCCGACGCTGTGGTGGCGGATGGAAACGGTTTCGGCAAGGGTCTGTAAAAGACGGTCAGCAAGCAGACATTCCTTCATCCAGGTCAGGCCCATGATGTTAAGGGTCTCTCCAA
>JAYEJK010000398.1:0-8381 GCA_034660535.1 Thermodesulfobacteriota bacterium
GTTCTAACCCAGATAAACTGGAAATTTTTAAAGGTCCTGGACTATTTTCAGTACCCCCCTGAGGGGTATAAGTACCTTAACAGTTGCGTGTAACTATTTAAAAATATTTCACCCTTTTGATTTCTTGACACTCATTTCAGTACCCCCTTGAGGGGTATAAAAAACAAGAAAATTACCACTAAGGTACTAATTTAAGCAAATCTTTCTTGTCAAGAATAGTCAACTGCTTTATTCGTAATCGTTCACAGGCCCTCCATCTGAACGCGATCAGCCCGGCTCACATATTACTTATATAGTGAGCCGAACTGCTAGCGCCCATATGGAGCGCCTGAGAACGATTACATTCTTAAGGAGTCTGCAAAATATGGGGCACCTCTGAACGGTTACCTTTATTCTGTGGGCAATCGGCTTAAACTCGTGGCCATAGGCGCTGCCTATCCCCAGGACTTCGCCAAATTGCATTTTGTTTATATATTTGAAACCATGTTGAAAGTTTAATTGATGATAAACGTATTGATATTGGTCTCTTTTTTTTGCACCGAGTTCAGCGTATCCTTCTGCTTCGTCTGAGTACCATTGATGTATCTCCTTGATAGTAAAATCGTCTCCATATAGTTTTTGTCCAGAAAGATATAATGAGATATTATCTCTTATTTCAAACTCCATGGTTTGCCTGACCAAAATAGCTGTAATAGTTATGTGTTACCCAAAGATGAATCTTTTGACAACACAAGGTGAAGAGCAAAAAGTACATAAAACGAATAAAATACAACATTAACGAGTGAAAAAAGAAGCAAAACGTAAACCGGATCTTTGTAGAGGTAACCACCTAAAGCAAGTGTTCCTATCCTGGCTAATGCGGTAGCTGAATGAAACCAAAAATTAAAACGAAGTTGCTCATATACTGTAATTACCTGCATAGCCGGAGGCATAATAAAGCTTAAAAACAACCATGGAGATAAGACTGCAGCATACCGTCCAGCTGTTTGCCAATTATCACCAAATACAAATGAAAAAAGCTCTGGTCCCCAATAGGTAAGAAGAGTCAGCGGAATCACTCCAATAATAGCTAACCCACCGGTAGACTTCTTAAATGTTTCACCTAAAGGTTGGTCATGTGCATTCGAGAAGGCAATTTTCTGAAATAAGACTTTGGCAATCGAGTCAGATATGAGACCGACTGGTCTGCACAAGATATTATATGCCAGACCGTAGTATCCAACAACAACAGGAGAAAAAAGGTACAACAGAAAAAAGACTGGTATATTCTCGGAAAATGAATGGATCAATCCCGTCCAACTTGAATAAATAGGAAAGTTTTTATATTTTCGTGCTACCGCAATAATATCTGTTCTGGAATAGCCTTCAAATATTTTATAGCTTTTTCTCCCATAATGCCGATTTAGCATTGGGAATACTCCACCCAGTAAGCCAATCATGTTTCCACCCACTAACCAAAAGGCCGAAGCCCCAAATATCCATGCCGAAACCAGCTTGGTCAATGCTGCCCATAGCGATAGCAAGAACCTGGATTTTGCGACAAGTATGAAATCCTTTTTGCGGCTGAACCACAAACTAAATGGTTCTCTTATCCCAAACAGAAGAACTCCGACCGGAACAAACCATATCAACCCCCCAATTGAGTGGCTCAGATGATGATCAATAAATGGCTTAAATGTAGCGATAAGCAGTATGGCAAGAAAAGTGATCAATCCCGTTGATATGAGACAAAGGTGAAGGATGTGTATTGCTTCTGAATCATTTTTTGGAAGCATGATAGCTCGTTCATAACGTAAACAAGCGACGATTGACACTACTGATATTATCGATGTTACTACCGACATAGCACCAAAGTCTGATGGGCTATAAAGCCGAGTGATGATCGGCGCAGTGAGTAAAGCTAAAAGCTGAGCGGAAATATTCCCTGCAAACATCGTAGAAATATGAGTCAGAAATTCCCTCTTCCTGAACCAGTTTTGTATTTTAAACCAGTTTTCTTTACTTGTTGCTACCAAGTCATGTTCCTCTGGAGGTTAATATCTCGAACTGTATTTATTTGACATTAAAGGTGTTCTGGTCGTATACCAGTAAATATTCGGCTTGTGTGGAAATATTACAAAAGACCTCGGTCTGTAAATGTTTGACAGTGCTTCATATGCACGCGATCAGGCTGGAGAACTATAGTTGGCTATGTGAACCAGCCTGATCGTGTGCAGATGGAGTGCTGCCGAATATTTACGTATACCATCTATTTCAGGACGTTTAATAGGATATACCGAGTGAGTGGTTTTCAATTTTCTTCGCGAATGCCTGTTAGGTGACAATTAGAAAGTACCTTGGCGACAATTACCAGTGTATCGTAAGTCACATTTTCCCTTCTAAAAAAATCTTCTCTAACTTATTGATATAAGGTTTTTTTAGAAGGGAAAATGTTATTGCTTGGAAAACAGAAATTTGATCTGTGTAATTGTCGTCAAACAGCGATGTAATTGACATCGAATAATTCTCCCCTGGATCGGTTTCTGATACAAATTTACTTATACTAAACCATGCCCACATCTTATTTCTTAATGTGGCTTGGGGTTGGTTTTAATTTCGGCCACAAGTCTTTCATTGGGCAAAGGTGGGCACAGCCCACCCTACAAAAAATACATATTTCCACCATGTTATTCTTAGTTCTCTTGTAGGGTGGGCTATGCCCACCGTTATAATGGCCGAAGTTAAAACCAACCCCTGTGGCTTCATCAGTCTGACAAGTGGTTCTTAATTCGCAAATTATGCATTAGTGGAAGTTATTTAAATCTGGATAATAAAAAAAAGGAGAGTCAATCGGCCCTCCTTTTTTTAAATATGTATGGGAATGTAAATGGTTATTTTCCCCGTCGACGAACGACTCCGAGTGCAGCCAGGCTTGAGCCAAGTATCCAGATAGCGCCGGGGATGGGAACAGGAGCCATTGAAACAGCATCGATATTCTCTCCGAGGCTAAAATGAAGTGAGCCGTTGAATGCCAGCTCTGCATTGCAGGAATTTAAATTATAGAGAACTAGGTCGTCCTCATCAAAAGACAATCCACCCAATGTAGCTGCGACGGCAGTCGAAAGTAAAATTGAGCCATCGGCCTGGATATGAACGGCGTCGATATTCATTTGTCGACCGAAAAGGGTTTCATCAAAAAGTGTTGTAGCCGTATTGGCTATTGGATCATAATCGACCAAATCACCGGCTTTTACGTCAAAATACCCGGTGCCAGTTTCCAATTTGGCGTTATTGTCGGTCGAAAAAACTATGTGGCCATTGTCAAGAATGCTCAGGGCGTCGATATCTTCAGTTAATTTGAAGTGCTCGTCTTCACTGAACCAGAGGCTGGCCGTATTGCTGATCGGGTCATATTGTACAAGATCACCATCTTTAAAAGTGACTCCGCCCAATGTAGCCGTCAGAGTTGTGGAGATGACCATAACCCGATCACCATTGTTCATAATATGCAAAGCATCAATATTCTCATTGGAGGTGAAATTGTCTCCTTCAAAAAATATGGTTGCGGAGCCTGTCGTGGCGTCATATTTGACAACATCATCTTCCTGAAAGCTTAGGCCTCCCAGATTGGCATCATTCTGAGTCGAGAGTATGTAAACCTCTGTAGAAGCTGAGGCTATAACCGTTGATGATATCAATAAACTGCACAAAATGTATATTCCAAATATTGTTTTCATTTTACTCTCCCGGGAATAATGCGCTGTTATCTTGATTTTAAAATATTCGTGATTTACTTGTCACTATACGGCATTCAAGAACCGCGATTCAAAATTCTGCTTTACCTGTAAAAAATGGCTAATTTAAAGTTCAAATTTTAGAACAGGATTGGTCTTTTTTCACCTGTTTCTTGAGAGATTTCGATTGTTAAACTTTTGTTAGCCTTATGTAAAATATTGATGAAATCTTGATAGCAAAATACACATTGCCAGGTTGATGAAAAACATGCACATAAGTCTTATGAGAGGTTTTTATAAAACATCATAACATTACAGAACAAGATCAATTGTATGGAAGATTTCTCCAAAATTGTATGGTTTACAAAGAAAGCGATCAGCTCCAATACTAATGGCTTTATTCTCAAGGTCCTCAGTATTGAGAGCGGATATCATAATTATCGGGATAATGGATATCCGTGGATCGTTGTGTGAACGAATAAACCTGCATACCTCCCACCCATCTTTTTTCGGAAGCATGATATCCAGTAAAATGACATCCGGTAAAGTCTTGATAGCCATTTGACAGGCTTTGTTGCCGTCATGTGCTATGAGAGTGAGATAATGTTTCCTTTTCAGCCGCAGGGCAAGTAATTGTGCAAGAGTTTCCTCATCTTCAACGATGAGAACGACGGGTTTGGGCGGCCTTCTGGTCTCATTTACCCTTTCAGATATTTCTGCTTTCAGTAAGGTGTCTGTACCTTTTTTCAATACCATTGTTTATTATTCTTCTCCTCTATTTTATGGTAAAATAACTCAATAATGATATGAAATTATAAGGAAACATTTAGTTTTTGAGTAAATTCTGTTGCATCCTATTACAAGAGTGTGCTGGCTAAATCGGCCAAGCGTGATCTCTCACCCTTTTCCAGATTGATATGGGCGTATAGAGGCTGTCCCTGCATTTTAGCTATAAGATAGCTTAGGCCATTGGAATGGCTGTTGAGATATGGATGATCTATCTGGAAAATATCCCCGGTAAAAATAATTTTCGTTCCCTCCCCCGCCCGGGTGATTATAGTTTTTATCTCATGGGGAGTAAGATTCTGTGCTTCATCAACAATAAAGAAAGTCTTAACTAAAGAACGACCTCGAATATATGCGAGAGGAGTTATGACCAGTTTCGCTTCATCCAGCATTTCGTGTATACATTTTGCCCGGCCATTATTTTCTTTCATTTGCAAAACTGTGAGATTGTCGAAAAGTGGTTGCATATAGGGATCGAGCTTGGACTGTATGTCTCCAGGGAGAAAACCTATATCCTTATTGCTGAGAGGGACAACAGGTCTGGCTATAAAAATTTGACGATACTGTTTGCGAATGTGGAGTGCGGCGGCTAAAGCCAGAAGGGTTTTCCCGCTGCCGGCTTTTCCGGTAATGGTGATTAATTCTATCTCCGGGTTCAGTAACGCTGCAAGAGCAAAGGATTGTTCCGCATTTCGAGGTGTAATGCCGTAACAGGTCTCCCTCTCTATTCTTTGAATTGTGCCGTTCGTCGCATTATAAAAAGCAAGGGCCGAATGTTTTCCGTTTCTGAGCACGAGAAATTCATTGGGATGGATATCTATTTTCTTCCCCAGTTCTTCCATTTGTATGGTATTGCCGTTCCGAAACAATTGATCTATAAGAGAGTCTGGAATTCCTTCAATACAGCGGTGTCCTTTATAGAGATCCCCTAAGTCCTTGACATGGTCGTTTTTGTAATCTTGTGCAAGCAGCCCCACGGAAATGGCTTTCATTCGTAAATTGACATCTTTGGAAACGAGAATAATATGATGCTTCTGGTCTACCTTTGAGAGGATGTAAGCTACATTTAAAATACGATGATCAGGTTTGTTTTCCGGAAAGCTGCGGGCAATATCAGGATCAAAATCCTGTTCCAGCTTGATGCTGATTTTCCCAAGGCCGGGTGAGATGGAAACTCCCCCATTAAAGAGTTGACCGTCGCTTAAATCATCGAGCAGGCGCGTGAATTGGCGGGCGTGAAAATTTACGGCTTCATTACCTTTTTTAAACTGGTCGAGTTCTTCGAGAACAGTAATTGGTATTGCAATGTCGTGCTCCTCGAAGTGATTTGCACAGGAGCTGTCATGCAGAATGACATTGGTGTCGAGAACATAGAGTTTTTTCTTACGTGGAGACATTCTTCCTCCCATTACAAATAGATTGTTGAGAAATTGAGTACTGCATTTTTCCCAGGAATATTCGGTGGCAAATTCACGGCATTTTTTAGGTGATACATGTAAGGCGTTTGTGACAGCTGTTTCTAAATCTTCATGGAGATAACCGTTTGAACCGTTTTTAATCAACTGCTTCGGACCGGTGACTGGATATGCTGCAACAGGAACACCGCATGCCAAGGCTTCAAGCATGACCAGACCGAAAGTGTCTGTGCGACTCGGAAACACAAAGATGTCAGCGGCAGCGATATATTGTGCCAATTCCACACCTGTTTTAAAACCGGGAAAAAGAACATCGGGATATCTGTTTTGTAACTCCTTGCGGGCAGGCCCATCACCAATCACGTATTTTGTCCCTGGCAGTGAAAGATTCAGGAAGTCTTTGATATTCTTTTCTATAGCCATTCTCCCCACATACAACATAATGGGGCGTTTTTCTGTCAGGAACTCCTTGCTTCTCGGACGAAATAAGTCGGTGTCAACTCCTCGTGACCACAATCTTAGATTGGCAAACCCTTTCGCTTTTAGTTCATTAGCGAGATCCTGAGTCGCGGCCATGGTCCGCTTGGAAGATTGGTGAAAACGCTTGATAGCCGAGTAGGAAAGAAAAAGAGGCAGGGGAAAACGCATCCGAATATATTCTGGAAATCTGGTGTGATAGGATGTTGTGAAGTCCAGATTGTTCCGGATGCAGTATGATCGGGCGGCCCAACCCAATGTGCCCTCTGTTGCGATGTGAATGGCTTGGGGAACAAATTGATTAAGTATTCCGGCGATTTTTTTTGGGGGAAAAAGGGAAAGTCGAATGTCCGGGTAGGTTGGACATGGTACTGTTCGAAACAAGTTCGGGTTGATTGTATAGACTGTATGTCCCCAATTCCGTAATTGCTCAACAGTTTTCTTCAGGGTTGTGACAACCCCGTTAACTTGTGGGGACCATGCGTCCGTTATCAAGGCAATGTGCATATGTGGATTCCAGTTCTGGTTGTTTTTGTTCGGAAAACAGTATCGAACATTTGTCAGTCCATCGGATAATTTTTAGTAGACCGTTTTTTTCTTCCAGAAGGGCTGTACAACTTTCCACCCAGTCGCCGGCATTGTTGTAAAAGAGACTAGAGACACATTTTCCATTCCAGCAGTATGGATATGGCCACATATCACGCCATCCACATCATTCTGAATAGTTACTTCCATGACCCTTTTTTCGAAACAGCTCAAAAAGTTGACAGCCTTTTTGACTTTAAATTTAAGGTAGGCTGAAAGAGAGCAATATGGGCAGCCGCACTTTTTAAGAATTTTATTAAAATAATAGTTGGTCCTTAGCAAAACCTGATAAATGATACTGCCGATTTTTGCGATCCAGCAGCTATTTTGGGAGATTACATCGAATTCATCTCCATGAGTGATAAAAAACGTTCGTCCATCTGCAGTAGTATGGATGGCGTTTTTAACAATTTTGATTCCGTTTACGGCCTTGTTAGCGAATTCTCTGAGTTGATGGTAGTGATTGCCAGGAATGTAGATTATTTTCGTACCCTTTTCCGCCTTTGCCATGATAAGTTGAACAATCCGGGTGTTGACTTCAGGCCAATGCCAGCCCCTGCCGAGTTTCCAGAGATTCAGTATATCTCCAACCAGATAGAGGATATTCCGACTCATGATTTTGCAAAAAGTCTAGGAGGAAGGTGTTCTGTATCCCCCGGGCGCCAAGGTGCAAGTCTGACAGCCAAATGGATCGAATTTTCTGTTTCATCATTGATTCCCCCTTTTTAAGATTTACGTTCCTTATATGCTACGGAGAAAATGTTAGAAAAATATCAGAGTATTGTTATATTTTTGGTTAATACCAGCAAGTTGTGCCCATGAAAAATGGTAAATATTCGGCTTGTGTGGAAATATTACAAAAGACCTCGGTCTGTAAATGTTTGACAGTGGTCCAGGTGTTCACGATCAGGTCTTTCAGCGATACATAAGTATGCTGGAAGGCCTGATCGTGGACAGATGGAGTGCTGTCGAATATTTACGAAAAATGGGTTGTGTTCCTTTGTTCAGCTTTGGGGGATGAAAGCGGATCTGGATTGCCCTTTTATCTCGTGTGGAATTACTGGAATAAACGGAGTGATAGGCTTGAGAAGCCAGGGGGTCAAGCCTGACCCCCCTGACTACCCTCGAAAAAAGCTGATACGAATACCCAAATGTCAAGCCTGACCCCCCCCATGACTACCCAAGTGCTTGTTTGTGGTGGCAGAAAGTGCTACTATATTTATTATGAAAGCAAAACACCGGAAAATATTGCGGGCCATTTTTGCCGGCCCAACCAGGGCAAATATCAAATTCGCGGACATTGAATCCCTGGTCAAGGCGCTTGGCGGAGAAGTCAGAGAGGGTGATGGGTCACGGGTGGTCTTAGAAATTTCCGGAACAAGAGAGTACGCCCACAGGCCGCACC
>JAYEJK010000399.1:0-1989 GCA_034660535.1 Thermodesulfobacteriota bacterium
GTGAGCAAATTTTCAAAGGCAGGAGTCTTCAGCGGGCTTAGGAACAGGTCGTAAAATAATTCAGCAGAAAAAGATAATAAAAGGACTGTCCCTGTGACTATTCGCTATTTTAAAAAAATCAGAAACAGGGTAACAAGGTTAGAATGGTTAACAGAGCGCGTAAGTATTGACACGGAATATGATGAAGACGCTGATGCTGGTATCATCGGTGGAAGTATAACCTTTAAGGACGGCTTTATATTTAATTTTAAAGAAGTTCTTCTTGGGGAAAAGAGGCATTATCGATTCCATTATGAGGAATGAACCTATGAAAAAACTTCCTATAGGGATACAGACATTTCAAAAATTGATTGATGGAAATTATCTGTATGTGGATAAAACCGAGCATATTCACAGATTGATTGTTCAGGGGAGTGTTTATTTTCTCTCCAGGCCGCGAAGATTCGGCAAAAGTCTCCTTATTTCCATATTAAATGAGATATTTGAAGGGAATAAGGAGCTGTTTAAGGGGCTGTGGATATACAAGGCGGATTATGTGTGGGAAAAGCATCCTGTTGTCAGGATCGATTTCAGCAAATCAAAGGCGCGAAACGGTGATGAACTGATAAATTATATAGTATACCAACTTGATAAAACAGCGCAGCTTTACGGAATCACCCTTAAACAGACACAGTATGATATCAAGTTTGATGAACTTTTAACCAAACTGAGCGGGATTAATAAAGTTGTTGTCCTTATTGATGAATATGACAAGCCGATAATTGACAATATAGAGAATAAAGAACTGGCCACGGAGCTTCGTGAAATATTAAAGGGCTTTTATACCATTATAAAGGCATGCGATGAACATATCAGGTTTGTTCTTCTTACGGGTGTGAGCAAGTTTTCCAAGGCAGGAGTTTTCAGCGGGTTGAATAATCTGGAAGATATTTCTATGAATGCCGGATATTCATCGCTTCTCGGGATAACCAGGCAGGAAATGGAGAACAGTTTCAAAAAATATATAGATCAATTCGCGGGATCAGAAGAGGTAAGCAAATCCGAGCTGATTAAAAAGATAACATACTGGTACGATGGTTTTTGTTTTAGCAGAAATTGTGAAAAGGTCTTTAATCCCTTTTCAATGCTTCTTTTGTTTAAGATGAACAGTTTTGGTAACTACTGGTTTGAAAGCGCCACCCCGAGTTTTTTGATAAAATTGATAAAGGAAAAAAACCTTGATCTGAGCAGATTAGACGGTGTTAGGGTGGATGAATCCGCATTCAGCTCATACGAAATAGAGAACCTGAAAGTTGTCCCTATACTCTTTCAGACCGGATATCTGACTATTACAGACTATGACAAGGAAAGAATGGAATATACCCTGGCATATCCAAATTTCGAGGTAAAAAATTCCATGATCAAATGCCTTGCCGAGGCATATTCCTTTGTGGAAAGAGAGATGGTTCATGGTTATGCATGGAAGCTGATTGATGCGTTGCGTGAGCATGATTTTGATGCGTTTTTTGATACCTTGCGGATTTTTTTTGCCGAAATTCCATACGATCTTCACATAGATAGAGAAAAATATTATCAGACAATTTTTTATCTGATATTTTCTCTGATCGGATTGAATGTAGAAGCGGAAGTAAGAACTAACAAGGGAAGAATAGATGCTGTTATCATTGACAGTGATGTGCATATATTTGAATTCAAGTTGGACGGGGATAAGGATAAGGCATTAGCGCAGATCAAGGACAAGGGGTATTTTGAAAAGTATCAGGTCGCGGGCAAGGAGATTTATCTTTTCGGGGTTGAGTTTACCGGTAGAAATGTAGGTGATTGGATGGTTGAAAAACTTTAGCTGTGCGGGTAGAATTACGTGAAGTGGACCCCAAGTCAAGGACAATTTTCTCCTAAATTAAGGTGCGCTTCTTTTTTGTCTTTTAACCGAATTATTCATGCTGCCATCTGGGCAACTTCTTCTCCCCAATACACCTCAGCAGGTGT
>JAYEJK010000400.1:0-1986 GCA_034660535.1 Thermodesulfobacteriota bacterium
GCGGTTGCCGGTGAGACGGATGTAAAGAAGAGCGGCGCTGACTGGACCGGATTATATACTGAATTGGAACGGGTTATCAAAATACGGCATTACTCGCCAAAAACCTTGCAAAGCTATCGGGGCTATGTGCGGCAGTTTCAGGGTGTTACCAAAAGCAAGCCGCCGGAACTTTTAACTGTGGAGGATGTTAAGGATTTCCTGAGCTATCTTGCGATTGAACGGAAGGTGTCCGCATCGAGTCGGAATCTGGCTTTTAACGGGCTGTTGTTTTTGTTTCGACATGTGCTGGGCAAGGAATTCGGCAAGGTGGACGGCGTTGTCAGGGCCAAACGGAAACCATATATACCGCTTGTTTTATCCCGGGATGAAGTTGATAAGGTTATCGGTTGCATGAAGCATCCCCGTAGTCTGGTTGTCAAGCTGTTGTACGGCTGCGGTTTGAGGTTGTCTGAATGTGTAGGATTAAGAGTTCAGGATTTTAATTTTGATACCTGGATTCTGACTATTCATGACGGCAAGGGCAAGAAAGACCGAACCGTGCCGTTGCCGGAAACGATGAAGGATGAATTAAAAAAACATCTTGCGGAGGTTATCAATCTTCACCAGCAAGACCTTGATTCCGGCTATGACGGTGTATTTCTTGAGGGACGTTTGGACAAGAAGTATAAAAATGCGGCAAAAGAGCTTGTATGGCAATGGTTTTTCCCGGCCCCGACCTTGACTCTTGTGCCGGAAACCGGGGAATTAAAGCGTTATCATATCCATGCCACCAGGATCCAAAAGGCTCTCAGGCGGGCCGTGAAAACCGCTAAGATACCAAAGCGTGTAACCGCGTATACTTTCAGGCACAGTTTTGCCGTCCATCTGTTGCTGGCCAATTATGACATCCGAACTATTCAGGAATTGCTGGGGCATAGCGATGTCAGAACCACCATGATTTATACTCATACCGTGAAAAGCCGAACTATCAAGGAGAGAAAAAGTCCGCTGGATTTTTAAAAAACATATTTTTTTAGATCAAGCAGCCTCTAATAACCGTTGCTTTAATTCCTCTTTATAACGCTGTGGCCCATTGAACTGTGTTAACGTCTGGATAACTCTACATTTTTCCTTGGTAGAAATTATCTTCTTTATCTTCCTCTGCTTCTCTGCCATGGATTTACTTGGGGCTAACGAACTCCCTGGATGCGAAAAATTAAGCAGTATGTAAGCGCAATAAACCCAATGAACATGGGATATTACGGATGAAAAGGATTTTGTGGCAACATCTTCGAATCCGAGGAACATTTTTACTTGTTTATGAAAAATTTCAATTGCCCAGCGGATTCGATAACCGATGATGATCAGTCTGGCTTTTACCTTCAAATCATTGCAGGCTAAATACTTGCGGCGGCCATCCGGCCTCTTTTTAAATTCCGAGCAAATCAATTGGACCTTGCCGACAGAGCGGGGGTATCCTGCGATTTGTCTTATGCGAAACTCCATTCGCTTTTTTTTCCACTATCCTTTGGCACTCGAATAGTTTGCCATTTAGCCCAACGATGATTCTTGAAAAAATCAGCCACCTGACTCCAACCATCGGTTTTATTTGTATTTGCTTCTTCTTTTTCCGACTTGACGCTTCGAGTCTTTTGAAGGGCGAATATGAATTTCCAATTTTTACGTACAATAGCCGTTTCAATCTTTATAGCGTCATAGCCGCTGTCAGCAAGAACAACAACTTCACCGGGGATATGAGATCCAATATATTCATTGAGATTCAGCTTATCTATGTATTCAACAACGTGATCGTTTTCGGTTTTGTAAGTTAACCCATTATTTTTACAGTAACTTTTACTATGATATGGTATCGGTTCTAAAGGGATTACAATATCGTTGATAACCAAAACTATATTTGTCCATTGATGGCCAATAGCGAATCCTTTGCCATGGTTGAATTTTTTTGAGTTGACAGGATATAGACTTTGATCTTGCCTGAAGGGTGCT
>JAYEJK010000401.1:0-1981 GCA_034660535.1 Thermodesulfobacteriota bacterium
AATGGCCGGACCTTTCGGTTCAACTTCAGGACCGCATTGCAGAAAGTCATATTAACTGCCGGTGATGGCCTGACATTGGCGCAACTTCCGGCGGCCTTTATTGACTACTGGTCAAAACAGTTTGATGAGAACCAGTATATCTCCACCTTTCTGGCTCCCAACATGGACTGGCTCCGTGATTATGAATACTTAAAAGATCATGGCATATTACCCGAAGGCTCCACTTTGAGGAGAGATGTGGACAGGAGGATCGGGTGGGAAATTATCAGCGAATATGGATTTCAGGCCAGGATCGGCAGGACCCTGGAGAAGACCGGTTCATCTGTTGCCTATTTTGTGCCGGAATTACTAAAAAGGGCTGCTAAGCGTATGTTTGAACCCATCCGCAATGAAATTGGAGGTTTCAGAGAGCTTGATGAAGAGAGGCTTACACGCTTCCTGTTAGGGTTGATTGTTCATATTAAGGACCAGGGCGGCATATCTCAGCCGGTTTTAAAGTCTTATATCGGCGGCTTTGGCAATACTTATGTGATTAACAGTAAAATCTGGATGCCTAATTTCGGGCAGTATTCCAGGGCGCCGGTCTTTCTGACCACCCGCAGGGGGACCCGGTTTGATCAGTTGTACAGTGCATCTACGACTCATCGGACCTGGTATTTGAGCTGGGCGGAGAAATGTTTTCTTGACCTGACGCCAATGGTGGCGGCGGCATCAAAACCGTTGTACGACCTTGTCCTGACAATTCTGGTGGACGAAAAAGTGTTTGAAGAAAACCGGGTGAGAGGTGATGGGGTCTGGGGGATTCGGCCTGAGGCGCTTCGGGTTTCTGCAAGAGTCAAACAATTTCGTTGCGAAAGATGCGGACATAACATATCGGTTGCTGAAGAAGAAAGTGCATTTTTTGAAGACGCGCCCTGCCAGCGCTTCCACTGTTATGGCAAATACAGCCCGCAGGAAACCGGCGTTGACTACTATGGAAAACTTTATGCCACCGGGGATGTAGAACGGATATTTGCCCAGGAACATACAGGACTCCTTAAACGACCGGAAAGAGAGCAGTTGGAGCTTGAATTCAAGGCCGCCGATGAAAACCGGCAATCATGGTTTCCTAACCTGCTCTCCTGCACGCCTACGCTTGAGATGGGGATTGATATCGGGAACCTGTCTTCACTGGTATTGTGCTCGGTACCACCGGCTCAGGCAAATTACCTGCAGAGAATCGGAAGGGCCGGACGAAGGGACGGAAATGCGCTGAACCTGACTGTTGCCAATGCCAGACCTCATGATTTGTATTTCTTTGCAGAACCTGAAGAAATGCTCGCTGGATATGTGGACTCCCCTGGAATATTTCTTGATGCTTCCGCAGTTCTGGAAAGACAGTTCACCGCATTTTGCTTTGACCGCTGGGTGGCTGTTGACAATATTGCAATTATTCCAAAAAAGTTGGGGCAGGTATTGAACAACCTGGAACCTGTTGACCAGAAAAAATTCCCGCACAATTTTATCCATTATATCGAGACCAATCAGGCTGATTTCTTTGATTCGTTTGTTGGGCTTTTTAACGGCAACGTGGGAATCAGTCCCGAATCAGTGAAAAATCTCAAGATGTTTATTGAAGGTGACAGGGACCGGCAGGGGAGTCTTCGTTACCGGATCATGAACGGACTTCACAGCCGCAAAAAGGAGAGAGATTCTTTGCGGAAAAAAGTCCAGATCATGAATGGTAAAATAAATAAGAAAAAGAAAGGCCCTAAAGACAAGAACTTTGAAAAGGATTTACGCGAACTGGGGATTGAAAAGTCTGCTCTTCAGGCCCTTGTAAAGAATATCAGTGATCGCAATACCTATAATTTTTTCACTGA
Source organism: Thermodesulfobacteriota bacterium (assembly GCA_034660535.1). Lineage (GTDB taxonomy): Bacteria > Desulfobacterota > Desulfobulbia > Desulfobulbales > DAOVYS01 > DAOVYS01. Next base: position 1,863 of record JAYEJK010000401.1, read on the forward strand.
TGAAGGTCTGCTTCCGAATTATGCCTTCCCTGAAGTGGGGGTGATGCTGAAATCCCTTATTTACCGCAAGAAATTACAGGTCCAGGAGGGGGAGAGCAGTTATGACACCTGGAGTTATG
>JAYEJK010000402.1:0-1979 GCA_034660535.1 Thermodesulfobacteriota bacterium
TAATTCTTTCCTCACTTTGCATTGACGTTTTTTGCACGGACAAACAAGTTTGTCCATGCCACCCATCAGGCAGTTACAAAAAATGGTGCAAGGCTTTCCTCCCCCAAATCCGTTATAATCAGCAAATATTCAAGCATCTGGCTTGCTGTTATTGAATTGTCTGATAGAGATTTAATTTCAGGTTGTTTCAGCATTTTTCTTTTAATATTTCAAAATACATACTGTGTCGGGTCTTTTCTAATAAAACCGGTATCTTTATTGTAGACACTTTTGACCTGATCTTTATTTATATAAACAATTTCAGATTGTTTTCCGGCTCCACTGCAATAGCTGCCTGTGGCGGGAACAGATATTATGTATTTATACAGATCTGCCTTAATTCCGTCCATTAAATCCTTTCTTTTAAGCAAGTCAGTCTCATTAAATATTGATATGTATCTTTGCCATACGGCAGATGCTTCAGCATCAATTTCGATGAAAAGGTCACATGCAGGATAATCTGTTTCAATCAGTTTAAACTCATCCAAATTGGCAAAGTTTAATTTTTCCAGTTGTTTTACAAGGTTGATAGAAATGTCATTGGCCATATCGTCAGCTAATCTTTTGAAATAATCGTTACCCAGCTCCAAGAATTGTTTTTCCGTCATGTCGGCCACATCTTTTAAAATTTCATTGGTTTTTATAATAGAAAGGTCATTCCCTCCGTAAACATACTGGTAATATTTTCTTCTGTTAGTTAACGAAAAAACAGTCACATCCCCTTTTTTGTGTTGTTTGGAAAAATTCCGATTACATCGCCCGGCAACCTGATTAAGAGAATCAAAGGGCGCAAAGTCTCTATAAACCCTGTTCACATCAATATCCACACCGGCTTCCACCAGTTGAGTGGATATAATAATCTTTCTGCATTTTTTTTGCTTGATCCCTTCTTTTCCTTCTATCCGATCAAGCCTGTGTATAGGAATGATATTGGTCGAAAGGTAGTATAATTTCACTCCCTTATTTTCTTTTTGCTCCATGAATTTTTTCAGGGCGTTGAAGACTTCTATGGATGAGTTAATCGTATTCAGCACGATCAAAAAATCGTCTTCAGGATATTTTTCAATATCTTTTTTTAGTATTTGGATAAATGCCGGGACATCCAATTTTTCATCTGAACGATTATGGAATTTAATTCTATCAAAAAAGGAAAGATATCCCTTTTTTTTCTCACGGGGAACGAGTTCTCTGATTTCGGAATTTTTAAAAATAACAGGTTGTGTTGCGGTCATAAAAATAAACCGTGTGTTAAATATTTCTGCAAAGCCGGTAAATAGTTTTCTGATTAAATGCCAGTATTTATAGGGAATGGTTTGGATTTCATCTAAAATAACTATTGCATTGGTTATTGCGTTAAATTTTTTAAGCATTCTGTTTTTATTGGATATCAAGGTGTGAAAGAGTTGCATGAATGTTGTGACAACTATTTCAGATTCCCAGGTCTCAATTAATAACCGGCTTATATTTGTTGGGAATTCTTCTTCGTTGCCATGTAACCTGTATGAAATTTCAGCAAGGTGATGATGCTTAAGCATTGTCTATAATACTCCCCAAAATCTGGACCACCAATTAAGATAGAATTTTTACCTCTCCATCAAGGAGAAAACAGATGTCAGTAATACGAAAGAGACATACCCAACAGATCAAAATGAAGGTGGCATTGGAGGCCATTAAGGGGCAGAAGACAACAGCTGAAATCACCGCAAAATATGGTGTTCATGCGACCCAAATTAACACTTGGAAGAGGCAGGCGCTTGAGATAATGCCGGAAGCGTTTTCCAGTAAGAAAAAACGATCAGATGCGGAACAACAGAATTTGGTTGACGAATTATATAAACAGATTGGTCAGCTCAGTGTAGAGCGTGATTGGCTAAAAAAAAACGTTGCTCTATCCCCTTGAAAAGAAGAGAATTTGGATTGGATCGGAGCAGTCTCTCTTG
>JAYEJK010000403.1:0-1977 GCA_034660535.1 Thermodesulfobacteriota bacterium
ATTTTTCGAAGCAAAGCATAATGATTTATTTGAATGGTTATTGGAAAAAATGGATTACCCTGCTCGACCTCGAAAACGTATAAGGGAGGCGGCTTGAGCTAAAATGGCCGAAGTTAAAACCAACCCCAATAAACCTCCTAATTTTAAACAATATTTTATTGTATCAATCGTATGGTTTGGTATTACATTATTAATCGCTAAAAATTTTGCAACCAACCATTTTTGGATTGTCGTAGTAAGTGTTTATTTGTTCAGTTTACCAATCATCCTGTGTGGAATCTATGTAAATACCATTAGCCAAATCCGCAGATCGAATCTTTTCGCAAAACGAGGTTGGATTTTTAGATTTATTACTTCTCGCCCCTTAAAGATAATCTTATGGGTATGTTGGGCTCTGGCCTCATCTTTTTTTATACTTGTCCAATTTTACACTTATAACTATTTAGATTGGTTCCTTTTCTTTCTTGTTATTCCCGTTTTCTGGTTTGTTTTTAAGAAATTTCAAAAATTGATTTCTCATGAATTGAAACCCTATCTCGTATATAGCATGTCCCTTTCTTGGTCGCGGCGATTATGCCCCCTGATTATGCTATTAATCTATGTAACTTTTAACTTTTATTTCGGTGAGATAACAGCCTATCCTTCTATTCAGGACGCTATCAACTCAAAAAAAGTTTTAGTTTCTGATATGACGGGCAGTGCACTTGTTCAAGAAATCTCGCAATATTTGGCTTTCTATGAAGGTGTCAAAGATTATGCGATTGGGCGCCTTGGATCTCTGGATGCATTATTACCGATGTTTCTTTTGGGAGTTGGCAATTTAATAGTTTTTTATAATGCCTGTGCTATTTTTACCTGCTTTCTCATTCCCGCAGTGGAATATCGCCGTATGTTTGGGCCGCTCTCAGATGCAGACCAGCCAGCGGCAGTTCCCATTTCTCGCGTAGCTGCCATTTCTGCTATTACAGTATTTTTGAGCTTTTTTATTTATCTTCCATCTTTTTCATATATCGAGTTATACTTTCAACAGACACCTGAATTATCCCAGAATAGACAAAATGCAGAATCGTATACTGTTCAAAGGCTAGAAAAAATTGATGATGCCTTCTTTAAAGAAGGCACACTTGTGCAACTACAAAATGCAAAGATTGAAGCGTTGCATAATACTGAAGTTGCTCTTGCACATCTGGAAGGACAAACAGACCGTGCATTTGACCGTATGGAAGCAAACGTCGATCACTATCTTGATTGGTATTATAGTCTGGTAGGTGAGTATACACGTATTGCCAATTTGTTAGTAGGTGAACTTGAAAATTATATGGTCAAGAAACTCGAAACGTCTTTGAAACAAGGAGATGCTTTTAAAAAAATGCAAGTTGCCCTTGACGGCGTATTCTCTGAATATGAAAATGCTCATAAGGCATATCAAAAGGCTGCTCAAGAAATCATGAGAGAAAATCGTGTGGTTGATAAAGAACATTCCTTTCAAGTCGTAAAAAAAGTGTCAATGGAGGATGTTTTAAACCCACCAATCCATCAAGATGTTGTTAATCTACAACATAGATTGTTTATTGGTGGGGTAGGCGGTGCCGGAACAGGTGTTCTTACTGCTGTTATAGTTAAAAAAATTCTTGGAAAAGTAATGGGTAAAAACATTATTAAGCTTGCTGCGAAAGCTTTGTCAAAAATTGTGATCAGCAAAATTGCCGGAACTGCTGGTGGTGCTGGCGCCGGAGCAGCCGCCGGTGCAGCGGCGGGGTCAGTTGTTCCCGGTGTAGGTACGGCCGCCGGGGCAGTAATCGGAGGTACTGTTGGCGGTATCGTTGTTGGTGTGTCTGTTGATAAACTATTGATAGAACTTGAGGAGGCTATTAGCCGGGAAGATTTCAGACGAGATATACTTTCGGCAATTCATGAAGCCAGAATAGAATTCAAGGCTAAGTTAAGATTTTAAAATAATTGAAGAGAAGGGGTCAA
>JAYEJK010000404.1:0-1972 GCA_034660535.1 Thermodesulfobacteriota bacterium
ATTGTGAGGTTACAAAACCGCAGGACTAGCAGCGCTAATTTGAGGATTTTGTAACCTCACAATCGGCCCAAAACGGCCTGAAGATGAGATGGAAGATGTACAAGTTATTTTTACTTGAGCCCTAAGTTCACTGCTCCGTCATCTTCAAAAATGAGGCCAGGAAACCGGAGATCATCACGCCCAGCACGGTAAGCAGGTTCATGTCATGGCTTGTAAATACGCCGTTCTTTTTATTTAGCCCCTCAAGAACCCCGACACACTTTCCGTTGACTTGGATCGGAATCGCCAGAATTGATTGAGTTGTAAAGTCAATCTGCCGGTCCAGATCATCGCTGAAACGGGTGTCAAGCAGAACATCGGCCACTGCTACAGGCCGACAATGACGAAATACCCACCCGCAGAGGCCCTTATCAACCGGAACAGACTTGCCTCGCACCGAGTCCTTCCTGGGGCCTGTTGGAACTGCAACGACCATCTCCGAGATGTCGGCGCCGGCCAGGAAAAGGGAACTGGCATCACACTGCAGCAATTGATTGGTCATTTCCAGAATTTGTTTAAACAACCAGGATTCATATTGATTATTCTGAAGCAACATCGATATTTGAAGTAATATAAACAACTCGTCTTTTTTTATTTTCCCGGTCAGCGCCGGCGGCAACATCTGAGTCAAAAGTCCCTTGCGCAGGATCTCCGGATCGATGGCCTTCATCTCGATCAGGATGCCCCCAAGACACGAGCTTATATTGTGTTTGTTTATCCAGTTTAACAGCCGGCTCCCAACGGCTGTAATCTCTCCTTTCCTGCTATTGGAAGGGGCCCGCTTTTGCTGACGAGTCAAGGCCGTGTTGATCTGATCCGATGTGACTACTCCCAGATCCTCCAGTATTTCTCCAAGACGCTGCCCCTGAACGCGGGTATCCATGATATAACCGGAGAGATTGGCGGCAATGTTTTCCAGATATGGATTCCGGCCATGACCGAAAAATGCGATCAGGTACTGATCCATACGTCCGAGCATCTTTAACCGCGGCAGAACAAAATTCTCGAAAAAGTCCATTGTGCCGTCTATCATTTCCCCGGCTGACTTAAATATCCGTACCCCTCTCTTTTCAAGGATTTCATGAGACTCAAACTCGTAGGCCTCTTTGAATTCACTAAAAAGATCATGGATTCGCCGGATATAATTCACGTCAGCCATCTGGGCAACAAGGTCGGCCGTGGCCACTATTCGGGCCATGACCTCCTCGATTTCATCGTCAAACAACCCTTCCATTTCAGTTTTTTTATTGAACTCGGTCAATGAGATTATGCGGGGCACCAGGGTCACGGCCCATTCGGGCCAACCCTTTTCGGACAGATATGAGCGGGCCAGTTCCATGCTCCTCCGGACATGAGAAAAGGTGTACTTACCGCCGTTTCCCTCATTGTCCCCCTTATTTTTCATATAACCGGCGTCATGAAACAATGCCGCGGCTATGCCTGAAAGAAAAAGGTCTTCTGAAAACCGTCGATGTTCCTCCAATCTACTCCAACCGGCAGCCATTCTGGCCGTGGCCAGGGTCACATCCATTGCATGTTCAAGACTGTGATAACCGACCTGGCATGCTTCATGCGAAGGCCACTTGCCGGAATAAAGCGCTGTAACATCATAAAACAGGGTTTTCAGGAGGGGGTGGGGCTTTTTATACTCGGTTCGAGCAATATCATAAACGAGTTCAACACATGCGTGTTGGTACTTTTGGGAGGTTTTTCCGTGATCTTGCTTTTTTTCCATCCGGTAACCCTGGACCGTGTATTAAAACCGGTTTAGTGCCTTAGTGGTAATTTATTTGTTTTTTGTGGCAGAAAAATTCCAAGTTTATCTGGGTTAGTTGCTCGCAAAAAATCCTAATTTTGAGTAGATTATAAAAAAAGATATGGGCTTTTGTATCGACAACAAGCAGTTATGCATTATTATAAGCCATATTTGTTA
>JAYEJK010000405.1:0-1971 GCA_034660535.1 Thermodesulfobacteriota bacterium
ACAGAGCTTCGTCTCTTTACGAATTCCGGACAAATGAGCCGTTAATACCCTATGAAACGGAATTGGTCATTCCGAACAAATTTAAACATGTCAATTTGGATGCGGTTTATAAAACCGAAACCAGGGTACAGGAATTGCTGTCGGTTTTAAAAAAAGTTCATCCCTGGTCGTCGTTACATTATGGCCTTTCCGCTTTTGATATTGTTAGAAAACTTTATCTGGAATGGATACCTAAATATTTTGGAAACAATTGTGAAATCCAGATCCTTTCTCCCATGACAAGAGGGAGTCTTGGAACAGTCAGTTTAAACAAGATGATTCAGGAATCCGCCAATCCTCCGAAAAAAGGTAAAAGCCAGTTAAAGGTCGGCGAGAGGATCTTCAGGGTTGGTGATCGGGTTATCCATCGAAGAAATAATTATGATCTTGGAGTGTTTAACGGCGACATAGGTGTTATACAGGGAATGGACATCGAGGAGTTGACCTGTATAGTTTCCTTTTTCCCGGACAACAGAGAGGTTCTTTACCAAAAAGACGACATTGTGCAACTGGACCTGGCCTACGCCATTACGATTCATAAATCGCAGGGGAGTGAATTTGAAGCAGTGATCATTCCCGTACTTACACAACATTTCAAAATGCTCTTTAGAAACCTTATTTACACCGGCCTGACAAGAGCAAAAAAACTCGCTGTCTTTGTCGGTACACGCAAAGCGTTGGCCATGGCAGTAAAAAATCAAGACACAAGCCAACGCCAAACCGCTCTCCAGGAATTGATAACCGGCTCACCCTCCTGCTGAAATAGCCCGTATCCCGTGCCCCGTAGATTGGACAAAACGCAGCGAAATCCAACAATCTCACCCAAAAATAGTAATAGTTCTCCAATGGTGCAGATGTGCGTGATCGTGGCGGGCGGCTATAGACCCACTATGCCGGACGCCACGAGCGCGTGCAGCGCAAGCGATCACAGGCGCCGCCGCATCTGCACGCGATCAGGGCAACCAGCATAGGTGGACTATAGCTGATTGCCCTGATCACGCACAGCTACAGCACCTGTGAACGCTTACACCTTTTTTTATCAAATTTGTCTGCCTTTTTTTTGTTATCAACATTTTTTTCTGGGAGGGAAGTGAACGGTTACAACGATGAAGCTCAGCCACCAGCCAATGACCATGGCTGGAGGAACGGCGTTCAACCTGACCCTAAGCGAGTGAAGCCTGACCGAATGGCGCACACTTTTCAACCCCGGAGCCCCGCTGGAAAGCATCGAAGGCGCCGCCCCCAACTCCAAGCCCTGACTCGCGGCCGACCCGTCCGGCCCGACGGCGCTCAGATCGCCGCCGGCATGGGCTTGATCACGGCATTTCAGCCCTGGAAACACATGGCCGCAAACATCAACCAGGAATACGGGTTCTTTCGTCCGGTTATCTCTGAAGTGGTTCACGATTACCTCAAATGCGGCGATCTCAAGGAAGGATTCGCCCGAGTCCGCCGCCCCGAATGTCATCACGAATATCTCCCGGCGTTTTCATGCAGAGGACGCTGGTTCTGTCCATCGTGTCACGCCAAGAAAGTGATCCTCTTCGGCGAACATCTCCGCCATGAAATCCTCTATCCCGTCCCACATCGTCAATACGTTTTCAGTATTCCCAAGATACTCAGGGTCTATTTCAAATACGACCGCAGACTCCTTGGCAAACTCTGTCAATGCGCCAAGACAAGTCTGCTTACTTTTTTAAGAACCGCTACCGGAATTGAAGACGGGTGCTTGGGCGCGGTGATGACTATCCATAGCTTTGGCGACTATTGCCGATGGAATCCCCATGTGCACGGTATCGTGGCCGACGGCCTTTTCTACGGCAACGGCACGTTCTACGTTATGCCCAAAAAGGTTGATCTGGACAATCTCGCGGCTCTTTTCAGGGCGAATGTGCTTCAGATGCTCAAGAAAGAAGGCAGAATAAATGACAC
>JAYEJK010000406.1:0-1957 GCA_034660535.1 Thermodesulfobacteriota bacterium
CTTCCGTTTATAATACCATCTTTCACACATTTTTCAGAACTGCATTTTGGACAAATAGCCATGAGACCTCCTGTGGTAAGTTGAGACCTCATGATAGCATAGCTATATTAAATTAACAATGCCGAATTTTTAAAGGTCCTGGACTATTTTCAGTACCCCCCTGAGGGGTATAAGTACCTTAACAGCTGCGTGTAACTATTTAAAAATATTTCACCTTTTTGATTTCCTGCCAGAAAAAACAAGAAAATTACCACTAAGGTACTAATAAAATAAAAAAGTAACCGAATGTGTCGGGATTTTTTACAGTACTTATGCAATTCAACAATTTTGTTGGACATATACTATGGTGTCATATTAAATTTTTGTGATATTTTAAATATGATATTAGCAAGTTGTAAAATGAACGTGAGTCAGTATCCCCAAAAATGCACATAAATTGCTTTATAAATTATTCGATTGTGTTGAATCGGAAAAAAAACTGGGCGAATCAGTCCTGTGAGTAGTAATTTGTCTGATTTTTTAATCTTAAAAAAAATTTGCAGGAGGGTTGTTTAATGAAACGGAAACTCTATTCTATCGGCGTCATGACATTGGGTCTCGGCATGTTGGTTTTTTCTTCAGCAAATGCTGCTACACTTGTTGCCCATTCGCAGGGAGCAACTCTTCCCAATGCCCCGGATTACCGGTGGTGGTACGGATGTTCTCCTACCTCGGCAGGCATGATGATGGGGTATTACGATATAAACGGTTATGGGGGGCAGACTTACAACAACCTTGTTCCAGGCGCAACAGCGAAACTCAGTAATTACGACAATCCCGGCGCTGCAGCGAATCAGATGATTGCAAGCTCAGGACATATAACTGATTATTATCCAGGTGGGAACGGAGCTTCCGGAGATGACCTCCCGCGGCCTACGCATGCCCATGACAGCCTGGCTGATTTTATGGGAACCAGCCAGGATTCAGTAGGAAATAAAAATGGAGAAACCAAGTTCTGGAATCGGACAGATGGCGGTAAACTGTATGCCAAGGACATATACAACGCAGGCGCTTCTTCCTATAACAATTCAGGCATGTTCGGGATGTGGGAGTATTTTGATTACGCGGGCTATGGCAGTGGCAGTGGCAATGCTTCTAGAGATATAAATTTTTTTAATCAGTATACTGATAATTATCATGATGACGGGTTTACGCTTACAGACTATCAGGCGGAAATAGATGCCGGCAGGACCGTTATGATCCATGTTGAAGGCCATTCCATGTTTGGTTACGATTATGATGGTACCAATATAATCCTTCATGACACATGGACCGAGGGAGAACACACCATGGAATGGGGAGGATCTTATCCTTATTTAGATAAATCGTTGAGCTTGCGCAGCGTTACCTGCTTCACTCCCACCGGCGGAGAACCGGTTCCGGTACCGGCAACCTGCATCCTGTTGGGAAGCGGCCTGTTGGGACTGGCCGGCCTCCGCAGGAAGTCCGGAGCCAAAAAGGCATGAATCCCTCGGTTGTTACGGCGGGAGTGTAAACATAAAAGTTAACTGGAAATCATATTAGGGATGTGGAAATAAATAACTTACCCATATAGCGCTCAGATTTAGGTCAGGTTCGATTAAGTAATCACTTTTAAAACCGCAGGCATAGCCGGGCTACGTTGAGGATTTTAAAAATGGTTACTTGATCGAAGATGGCCTGAAGATGGGATGGGAGATGGGTAAGTTATTTATTTCCACATCCCTTAAACCTTTTTCATAAAAAGGGGCGCCCTTGAAAAAAGGCGCCCTCTTTTTTTTTATTAATTCTGTGATCCTGACTTAAGGGTCTGGAAGAAATAACTTGGGTAATTCCGATCCGAAATGTGTTGCAGATTTAGTCGGTTTGATATTCACGAAACCGCAAGCGTAGCAGGGCTACGGTGAGGATTTCGGGGATGTCAAACCGGCTAAAGGTG
>JAYEJK010000407.1:0-1950 GCA_034660535.1 Thermodesulfobacteriota bacterium
AAATACATATTTCCACCATGTTATTCTTAGTTCTCTTGTAGGGTGGGCTATGCCCACCGTTATAATGGCCGAAGTTAAAACCAACCCCGAAATTTTTAAAGGTCCTGGACTATTTTCAGTACCCCCCCCTGAGGGGTATAAAAATCAAGAAAATAACCGCTAAGGTACTAAGGGTCTGGAAAGAAATAACTTGGGTAATTCCGATCCGAAATGTGTTGCAGATTTAGTCGGTTTGATATTCACGAAACCGCAAGCGTAGCAGGGCTACGGTGAGGATTTCGGGGATGTCAAACCGGCTAAAGGTGTGATACAGTTCGGAAACGGAAAATCCAAGTTATTTCTTTCCAGACCCTAAGGGTCGGCTCAGAAATAAATTTACATTTTCAGGTGTCGAGGCACCCGCATGGCAAGGCGCACTGACGTGTTTGAAAAAAGCTAGGGAAATTTCCCTTCAGATTAACAGTGACAACAATCGTTCAACACTCATCACCCAAGTGTTGTTATGGTATTTTTTCAGCACGTTTCGCTGGTTGACAAGCTGAATGCCAATGGTGGGCGCGTCCGGGAACCAGCGCTTCCGGTTTTGCAGCGTGCCGCTTAAAGCTGCATCTCCGGATTTAACCTCTATTGCCATGATCGGCACCTTGTCCCGGACAATCAGGAAATCAATTTCGCGTTTATCCAGAGTCCGGACATAATGTAATGTGAATGTGCCATAGCCCGTGTCGCTGAGGGCGTGGCAATAACGGTAGAGATTGCTGGCCACAAGATTTTCTTGTTTGGCTCTGCCGGCAGGGGCATAATACCAGTCAAGAAAATACCATTTTTTTTCTTTTTTCAGACTCCTGTTTATCTTTTCCGACCATGGAGAAACAGAGAATATCAGGTACAGTTTTTTCAGTTGCTCCAACCAGTTTTTTATGGAGGTGTGGGCCGCTTCCAGATCCCTTGCCAGGTTCGGCATGGAGAGAGGGGATGTCAACCTGTCTGGCAGGAGCAGCAAAAGGTTTTCTATTTTGTCTATTTCGGTGACCCTGCTGATATCCCGCAGGTCTTCCTGGACGAGCAGGGAGAAATAGTCTGTGTGCCACTTGCGGCAGAATCTGTTTTTTTGTTTGAGCAGCGGCTCGGGAAAAGGGCCGAATTGTTCCAGTATTTCGTATGCCTCGGTGATTTCCGGGCCTGAGCCGGCGGATACGGCTTTTGTAAAATTGTCGCTGATTTCAGTAAAATCGCCCTCCATGATGAATGCTGTTTCCAGCGGCTGTTTGACCAGTTCCCTGATGTTAAAGGGAAACAGGTGAAACAGGTTATATCTGCCGACCAGAGAATCACCGGATTTACGGAAAAGATCAAGGCGGGCGCTGCCGGTTATGAGAAACCTGAACTCATCATTAAAGATGTCATAAGCGCCTTTCAGGATGTCGCGCCAGTTTTGCCGTTTGTGAATTTCATCAAAGACGATCCAGGGGTCGTGGATAGCCAGGGTTCGCGCCGGTGATTCAAAAAAACGGCTGTCCTGAAAATAGGCCCGGCGGGTGGCGCTGTCATCCCAGTTAAAATAGAGGACGGAGCTTTGGTTTTTTCGCAGCCACTCCTTTGCCAGCATGGTCTTGCCTGTCTGCCGTGGCCCGGCCAGAAAAACCATGTGACGCGCGATGAGTTCTTCCGCAAAGGCATAACTTTCCACAAGCCGTGGAACGTAGTTATTTGTGTTCATGTGCTCATGATATCGCGATAATATGAGCGAGTCAAACAAAAAAAACGGATTAGGCCGGCAGTGCATTTGTGTACGGGGCTTTGACCCGTATCCGGATTTTCAGTCCTTAGGGTCTGGAAAGAAATAACTTGGGTAATTCCGATCCGAAATGTGTTGCAGATTTAGTCGGTTTGATATTCACGAAACCGCAAGCGTAGCAGGGCTACGGTGAGGATTTCGGGGATGTCAAA
>JAYEJK010000408.1:0-1947 GCA_034660535.1 Thermodesulfobacteriota bacterium
TTGACGTTTTTTGCACGGACAAACAAGTTTGTCCATGCCACCCATCAGGCAGTTACAAAAAATGGTGCAAGGCTTTCCTCCCCCAAATCCGTTATAATCAGAAAATTTCCAGTTTATCTGGGTTAGAATTATTTGATTATTCGCAGAAAATACTATGTGCTTGGATTGTCCTTCTTTTTGTGGTATAAAATGTCAATTGTTCTGTGACCTTAAATTGGGAGAAGGAGTATTAAAACTATGCCACGAATTCTTGTTATTGACGATGATGAACAGATCCGTTCAATGTTGCGCGCGGTTTTGGAACGCGAGGGTTATGAAGTTGAAACAGCTGCCGATGGCGGGCAGGGTTTGAAGCTTTTTCGCAAAAACTCCGCAGACCTTGTGATAACGGATATCTTGATGCCGGAAAAAGAAGGTCTTGAAACTGTAAGGGAACTTTGTGATGAATTCCCTGAGGTAAAGATCATCGCTATTTCAGGCGGCGGTTCACTCGCTCATCCGGAGATTTATCTTGAATTATGCAGGAAATTCGGCGCGCTCCGCACCTTTCAGAAGCCCGTGGATCGACATGAACTGCTTGGTGCTGTACGTGAAATTATCGGCTGAGATTTAGTGCCTTAGTGGTAATTTTCTTGTTTTTTATACCCCTCAAGGGGGTACTGAAATGAGTGGCAAGAAATCAAAAAGGTTAAATATTTTTAAAATAGTTACACGCAGCTGTTAAGGTACTTATACCCCTCAGGGGGGTACTGAAAATAGTCCAGGACCTTTAAAAATTCCAGTTTATCTGGGTTAGTAAATATTCGGCAGCACTCCACAGGAAGGCGATCAGGCTGCCCAGCATACCTAAGGGCTCAAGTAAAAACAAGTTGGACAATATTGCGCTCAGATTTAGGTCGGATTGGGCCGATTGTGAGATTACAAAACCGCAGGACCAGCAGCGCTAATTTGAGGATTTTGTAACCTCACAATCGGCCCAAAACGGCCTGAAGATGAGATGGAAGATGTACAAGTTATTTTTACTTGAGCCCTAAGTATCGAAGTCTGCGCTTATCTGCTGATCAGCCTGATCGCCTCCCTGTAAAGCGCTGCCAAACATTTACAATCTGGTGGTTATAGCCATTTTTGGGGTTGGTTTTAATTTCGGCCACAAGTCTTTCATTGGGCAAAGGTGGGCACAGCCCACCCTACAAAAAATACATATTTCCACCATGTTATTCTTAGGGTCTGGAAAGAAATAACTTGGATTTTCCGTTTCCGAACTGTATCACACCTTTAGCCGGTTTGACATCCCCGAAATCCTCACCGTAGCCCTGCTACGCTTGCGGTTTCGTGAATATCAAACCGACTAAATCTGCAACACATTTCGGATCGGAATTACCCAAGTTATTTCTTTCCAGACCCTTAGTTCTCTTGTAGGGTGGGCTATGCCCACCGTTATAATGGCCGAAGTTAAAACCAACCCCTTTTTTTCAGCATCAAGCCGAATATTTACGAGATTTATTTCATTCCCATCTATGAGACAATGGTCGTGTGGCAAATTGGAAAGTGAAGCAGATGAAAAGGCGGATTTTCATGGAGTTGAAAAAGAAAGAACAGATGGGCCGTTTGCTGAGGAATATGTCAATGGCCCGGATGGGACCGATCCATCAGGACAGCGGCTGGGTTCCGTCTGTGGATATTTATGAAACTGAAATCGAGTTCATTGTTCTGATGGATGCATCCGGTATTGACCCGAATCAATTGTCCGTGCTTGCCGAAAGAAAGGCGGTCACGGTTTCCGGTCACCGCAGGCTGCCGGCGCCGGACCTGATCTACTGTACTAACCCAGATAAACTGGAAATTTTAAAAGGTCCTGGACTATTTTCAGTACCCCCCTGAGGGGTATAAGTGCCTTAAAACATGTGGCACCGCGGGCGTCACATATAACTTCAGAGTTTTTCTGCC
>JAYEJK010000409.1:0-8184 GCA_034660535.1 Thermodesulfobacteriota bacterium
GTTTGACATCCCCGAAATCCTCACCGTAGCCCTGCTACGCTTGCGGTTTCGTGAATATCAAACCGACTAAATCTGCAACACATTTCGGATCGGAATTACCCAAGTTATTTCTTTCCAGACCCTAACTAAACATAGATCATCCCATTAACTTCGTTAAGACATGAACTTTAAAAAAAGAGAAAGAGCGGCAGTCAACTGTTTTTTCAGTGATTTTCGATTCTTTTACGAGAGACGAGTGGATACACCCCTTGGATTATTCGCCATGGCGTCCGCCGGCGCCTCATTTTCTGCTGAGGTGATCTGAATCCTCAGGCAGGCCATTGGAAGATGAAGCGTTTGTATCTGAATTTCGTATGGTGTCCCCGGAATTAGGGGTGTCCTCGGAATTCAGCTGGACTTTTTGGGCCTTGAACCATGTTTTTGATTTATTTTTGAGTAATAAAACCACGGCCGCGATCTGTAAAACGAAAGTCAGCAGCATTATAGCGCCGACAGTCGGTGACTGGGAAATAGTATTAATAAAATTGAGTATGATGGGCGGGATGCCTATAAAGATTATTATTAAATAGGTTATTCGCGCCCAGTTTTTTCCAAGTAAAATTTTCGTGGCAAGAAGAAAAGAAATGCCGTAGGAAAAGACAATTTGAGGCAGCCATTCTTCAATGGAAATAGCGTGATGTTCAATAACTGAATTGATGATGCCGGCACAAATCGAACCATAAATCAGTCTCACGGCATTGATGACTTCAACAGGTTTTTCAGCAACCATATTTTGATTATAATTCAACATAATGAAGTGTCTGTAAGCGCTCACAGGTGCCGTAGCTGTGCGCCCGAAGGGAAGTGCCCTTGGGGTGCGTGCGTGATCAGGGCAATCAGCTATAGTCCACCTATGCTGGTTGCCCTGATCGCGTGCAGGTAAGCGAGCCCGCGAGACTCCGGATGCGGTGCCTGTGAGCGCTTACTATTCCACAGTATCCAGCATCCGGCTTATAATCTCAAGTCCCTGATTCCAGAATTGCGGATCATCCAGATTCACGCCGAACGGCCTGAGCAGTTCAGCGGGCGATTTGCTGCCTCCGCTTCGGAGAAGCTGCATATACTTGGGCACAAAGGATTCACTTTCCTTTTTGTAAAGGCTGTACAGGGCCAGGACCAGAAGTTCGCCGAATGCATAGGAGTAAACATAGCCGGGGGTGGCCAGGAAGTGAGGGATATAGGACCACCAGATGGAATAATCCTGGGTCAGGTTGACTGAATCGCCGAACATGGCCCTCTGTGTTTTAAGCCAATATTCCGAGATTTCGTCGGATGAAAGCTCGCCACTGTCTCTCCTCGCATTATGGGTCAGGTCCTCAAAACGGTTCATTGCCACCTGACGGAACACGGTTGCAAAAATCGACTCCAGTTTCTGACATGTAAAAGCGCGACGCTCTTTTTCATCGGAAAGGCAATCAAGCTGGAAATTAAAAACCAGGAGTTCTCCAAATACCGAGGCTGTTTCTGCAAGGACAAGGGGAGTGCTGCTGTTGAAATAGCCGCAATCCGCAGCCAGGTGCTGGTGAATGCCGTGCCCGAGCTCGTGCGCCACCGTGGAGACGTCCCTTAAGTTTCCCGTATAATTGACCATAATGTATGGATGAACATCAGGAACGCATGGGTGAGCAAAGGCCCCTCCCCGCTTGCCGTCTATAACAGGTGCATGTATCCATTTGCGATCAAAAAACTTCCCGGCAATATCTCCCATTTCAGGCGAGAAATCGTCAAATGCCTTTATCACCATTTCCGTGCATTTTTGCCAGGGAATCTCATCACTCGGAAGATTCGGCAAAGGGGCGTACCGGTCATAATCGGTCAGTTCCGGGACATCCAGAATTGTGCGCTTGACATGATAGTAGCGCGTCGGAATGTCGTACCTTGAGGTCACGGCATTGACAAGCACGTCCACTGTGGAGTCAGGGAGTTCATTGTTGAGATTCATGGAACCAAGCCATGAATCGTGCTTTCTCAAACGGTCACTGATCATCTTTTCAGCAAGAAGGGTATTGAAAACATGAGTGAATATATGAAGCAGGCTGTTAAGACCCTCCGTCAGTTCAGCGGCTGCCTGTTTCCGAACCTCCCGGTCCTTGTTATAAAGATCGGTGAGCACTTCCTCTTCACTCCTTTCATCTTTTCCGAGTTTGAGATGGCCCATGACCTTGTCAAACAGAACATTCCAACTTCCTCGTCCAACCGGCGCTATCTCAAGGAGCAGGCTCTCCTCGATCTGGGAGAGCAGGTGTGGTGCAAAGCGCCTGATCGTTTCAAGATAATGCCTGAAATGGCTTAACGTCGACGCAGCCGACAAGGAGTCGGCCTTTTCCTTAGAAAGAGAGGCCCATTCCAGTTCAAAAAAGACTGTTTCTTTCCCGATCCGGCTGTTGACCTCCCTGATCTTTTGCATAAAGGCCCCTGCCTCGGGATCCTGCGTTCTGGTGCTGAAATTGAGATAAGCAAATGTTCCAAGCCTGCCCATGGCGGCAGCCAGCGCTTCAAGACGGCTGACCAGCGTCTTGAGTTCGGTTTCATCAAGTGAATCCAGCCTGCCGGCATAACCTGCATTAATATCCCCGGCATCCGCCTCACTGCGGCTGATCTCTTGATCAATTGCAGGATCTGTGACACCGGCATAAAGATCCTCAAGGTTCCACATTACTTCACTGGTTCCCAACCGGTCGTTCAAATTATCGCTCATGTAAACTCCTTTCTTTGGTAACCGTTCATGTATTCTTCCACTCCGGGCGGCACGAGGTCCCTGACCGACTGCCCGGAACCATACATCTGCCTGATCCGTGTTGATGAAATAGGGACCGGGTCCATGGAGAGTGAGTGAATCCTGCCCTTATTCCCCTTTCCCACCCATGCAGTGAGCCCAGGCTCGAACCTGTAATCGGGAAAATATAGTCCCATCATATCTTTCATCAGTTCCCGGTCGTGGGTGGGCCTTTCTATAACAACCAGGTCTGAAAGCTCGGGGATGCGTTTGAATTCCTTCCATTTACCTATATCAGCAAACATATCCAGGCCGATCACGAAAAAAAAATCAATCCTGTCTCCCATCTGCCGCCGTAGTCTGGTCAATGTGTCAACTGTGTAGGACGCGCCTTCCCTTTCCCCCTCGATTGCTGAAACAAAAAAAACGGGCCGTCCTGCTACAGCTATCTGCAACATTGCGACCCGGCGTTCAAACGGCGTTATGGCAACACCCCGCTTGTGAGGGGGATACATGGCAGGAATAAACAGAAGGGAATTAAGAGAAAACGCCTCAGTTACCCGCAAAGCCACTGCCATATGCCCATTGTGAACCGGATCAAAGGTTCCGCCGTACAGGCCGATCCGCTCTCCAGGTTCAATGGGTCGTCCCTGGGCATCCTCAAGCCGGGGATGGGTCATACAGGCCTCCCCCTTTACGTACGTATCTCACCTTGACCATAAACAATGAATTTCAGTGTTGTGAGTTCCTTCAGGCCCATTGGGCCGTATGCATGAAGCTTGGTTGTGCTGATTCCGATTTCAGCGCCCAGACCGAATTCGCCACCGTCACTGAAACGGGTTGAGGCGTTTATCATGACCGTGGAGGCATCCACTTCCTTTAAAAACCGCTGGGCGTTTCCATAATCAGAGGTTACTATTGATTCAGTGTGCAAAGAACCGTATTCAGCAATATGATCCATGGCCCCATTAATATCAGGAACTACCTTTACAGCCAGGATCAGATCCAGAAATTCCATTCCCCAGTCAGATTCCCGTGCTTCCACGACATCAGGAAAAATAGATTTAACAACAGGGCACCCGCGAAGTTCAACCCCTGCCCTGGCAAGCTCCGCACCCACTTTCGGCAGAAAGGTATCGGCAATATCCTTATGCACGAGAAGGCATTCCATGGAATTGCAGACTCCCGGCCTCTGAACCTTTGCATTTACGGAAATCCGGGTGGCCATTTCAAGATCTGCCGATTTATCCACAAAGACATGGCATACCCCCTTGTAATGTTTCAAAACCGGGATCCGGGAATTTTCAGCAACAAACCTGATCAGTCCCTCGCCGCCGCGTGGAATAATCAGGTCGATATAATCCTCCTGGCTTAAGAGCACATTCACTGCCTCCCGGTCCGTTACAGCCACAACCTGGACAGCGGCAGGATCAACATTCTGTCCGGCAAGACACTCCTGAAACAATTGGGCAAGGGCCAGGTTGGAGTGGATGGCCTCGGAACCGCCGCGCAGAAGAACTGCATTCCCTGCCTTGAGACAGAGAGCCGCCGCATCCACTGTCACGTTGGGGCGTGACTCGTAGATCATTCCGACAACGCCTAAAGGAATTCTCATCCGGCCGACCGTAATGCCGCTGGGCCTTTTGATCATCTCTGTGACCTCGCCGACTGGATCCGGAAGGGCTGCCACTTCATGCAGTCCGGTTACCATTGAATTTATCACCTTGTCGGAAAGATGCAGCCGATCCAGCATGGCTGTCGATAATCCCTTTTCCCTGCCTGCTGCCAGGTCCTTTTCATTCTCCGCCTGTATGAACTCCTTCTTTTCCATCAAGGCATCAGCCATCCCGGCAAGGACTCCGTTCTTGACGTTCGTAGAAAGGTTCATCAATCCCCTGGCCGCCTTTTTTGCGTCAACCGCCATAGTCTCAATAGTTTCCTGCAACGACATGATCAGTTCTCCTTCTCGCTTTTATAATATTACCAGATTATCCCTGTGGATTACCTCGTCGCTGTCCTTGTATCCCAGGATTTTTTCGATCTCCGACGTGTGCCTGCCATGGATCTTTTCAATCTCAACAGATCTGTAATTCACAAGTCCTGCTGCAATAGGGTCCCCGTTTTCATTTAAACAGTGGACAGGGGCCCCGACCTTGAAATTCCCTCGTGTCTCGACTATTCCCGATGGAAGCAGACTCCTGCCCATTTCCACCAGGGCGCGGCATGCCCCGCGATCAAGAACCAGAAAACCTTTTGGACGCAGGGTATATGCAATCCAGTGTTTCCTGCTCTGCATCTTCTCCTTTCGAGGAAGAAAAAAGGTTCCGACAGGCTTGCCTTCAAACAGACTTTTTAAGATTTCCTTTTTTTTCCCAGGCCCGATATAGGAGCAACCTCCACGGGCCGAGACCATCTTGGCAGCGTTGATCTTACTTCTCATTCCGCCGGAACCAAGCGCGCTTTTTACATGGCCGGCCATCTCCTCAACCTGCCTGTTGACCCTTGCAACCGTATAAACGGGCCGCGCCTCGGGATCTGAATCAGGATTACCCGTATACAGACCGTCGACATCCGTCAGGCAGACCAGCATATCGGCCTCGACAAGATTGGTGACCATGGCTCCCAGGCTGTCATTGTCGCCGAATCGCAATTCTTCGACCGAAACCGTATCGTTTTCATTGATAATGGGAAGAAGCCCCCATTCAAGTAAAATAAGAATTGTATTTCGAACATTAAGGTAACGATTTCTATACGAAAAATCTTTATGGGTCAAAAGAATCTGGGCGACCTTCCAGCCCAGTTTATCAAATATGTTTTCATAGGCCCGCATCAATCTGCCCTGTCCTATGGCGGCCAATGCCTGCTTTTTTCTTAAGCTGATCTCCCCTGCCTGGAAACCGAGTCTTTTCTTGCCTGCGGCAACTGCGCCGGAAGTGACAAGAATCACCTCACGACCTGTCTCGCGGAGATGAAAAAGATCTTGAGCAAGATTTTTCAAGACCGTATGGTTCAAGCCGTCCTCGCCTGTCAATACTGCGCTTCCCACCTTTACAACCACTCGTTTAGCGTTTTTCAGATGGGTCTGCCGCAGCAAAAGGCCTTTATTTTTTGAAAATTCAAACGTCATATTTTTATTGAAGATTCCATCAAATCTTCAAGAATTTCCTTAAGTCCGTCAAGTCCTGTCCCGGTGAGGGCGGAAATTGCATAGATCTCCACACCTTGTGCGGCAAAGGTGTCTGAAATTTCCTTCAACCTTGCATCGTCCTCCAATAAATCAATTTTGTTCAAAATTACCATGAATCGCCTTTCCAGGAGTTCCTCCTTGTAAAGACGAAGCTCATTTTCCAATGTTTGGTAATCCTTTAGCGGTTTGCTTTCAAATCCTGTGGCGTCAACTATATGCATGAGCACCCTTGTCCGCTCAATGTGCCTTAAAAATTTATGCCCGAGTCCGACTCCCTTGTGCGCCCCTTCGGTCAGACCAGGGATATCGGCAATAATACAGGGCTCAATGTAATCAAAATTGAGCACGCCAAGCTGGGGTTCAAGTGTGGTAAACGGATAGGGAGCTACTTTTGGATCGGCTGCGGAAAGTTTGGAAAGGAGAGTGGATTTGCCTGCGTTAGGCAGACCGATAAGACCAATGTCGGCAAGAAGTTTCAGTTCAATTCGAAACCAGAGTTCGTCGCCCGGTTGTCCCTGCTCTGCAATTCTTGGCGCCTGATTCCGGGCTGATGCAAAATGATGGTTGCCCTTGCCGCCTTTGCCACCCTTGGCTGCCAGGAATTGGTCTCCATCCTTTACAAGATCCGCCAGTATCTCACCGGTATCGACATCCTTTATTAATGAACCCTTCGGCACAAAGATGGTGTGTTCTTTGCCTTTCCGGCCGTGACGGTCTTTTCCCTGGCCGTTAGTGCCCTTTGCAGCCTTAAAATGGGATCTGAATCTGAAATCGATTAAAGACTTCAGTCGGCTTGACGCCTCAATGAAAACAGAACCGCCTTTGCCACCGTCTCCGCCGTCAGGCCCGCCTTTCGGCACATACTTTTCACGCCTGAAACTGACGCAACCGTTGCCGCCGTCCCCGGCCTTGACAAAAAACTTTGCCTCATCGATAAAAGCCATTGCGGTCGCCGGTAATTATTGTCTGGTTATTAGCGCTACAACGACATGTTAAGCAAAATATACATTTTGATCCTAGTCGTTGTAATATCAGGAAATGGGAATCGAGGAAAGAAGGCCGATGCATGGAGGCAAGGCCCGTTAGGAACAGAGAAGGAAATAAATTAAGGTCCTGGGCTATTGAACCTATGAACCCTGAACCTTTGAACCCTTTTCAAGAAGCCTCAGGAAGCTGATTCAACGGGATACACACTGACTCTCTTACGTTTGCGGCCGAATTTCTCATATGCTACAATGCCATCAACCTTGGCAAAAAGTGTATAATCCTTGCCCAGACCTACGTTGGTTCCCGGATGAATCTTAGTGCCCAGTTGACGAACCAGAATATTACCCGCCCGAACAATCTGACCACCGTATCTTTTTACACCACGACGTTGACCTGCACTGTCTCGGCCATTCCTCGAGCTGCCGCCCGCTTTTTTATGTGCCACACCAACACCTCTCGTGTCTTATAATTCAATTAAGAAAAAATTTCGGTTATTTCCAGGGCTGTGAAAAACTGACGATGGCCCCTTTTGACCCTGTAACCTTTCCGACGTTTCTTCTTGAAAACCAGGACTTTCTTTGCCTTGCCCTGCTCTACGATCCGGGCGCTGATCCGGGCGCCGTCCAGAACCGGCTGTCCAACCTTGACATCGTCCCCGTCAGCTATCATTAACACATCCGCCAGCTCAACAGTATCACCAACCTTGCCCGTGATCTTCTCAACACGCAGCCTCTCGCCGGTCATTACCTGATATTGTTTCCCGCCGGTACGAACAATCGCGTACATAAAATATCTCCAAATGTTTTACAATAGGATAAACTACCCTGCAACAAACTACGGGGAATTAACCCAAAATGGACTAACCCAGATAAACTGGAATTTTTAAAGGTCCTGAACTATTTTCAGTACCCCCCCTGAGGGGTATAAGTACCTTTACGAAAATATTTTCTGCCAAAAAACCGCAGAAAATATTTTCTAAGGTACTAAAAATTCGCCCCGCAGCATCTCAATCACGGAAACCGTCCATATTACCACAACATGCCTGTTTGTCAAGCCAATAGAAATGCCCCTGGATATTTCATATAAGCCATCCGTAAATCCCTACAAAAATAATATTTAACAGCGCTGAAGTGTTACCTATATTCTAACCCAGATAAACTGGAAATTTTAAAAGGTCCTGGACTCTGTTCAGTACCCCCCTGAGGGGTATAAGTGCCTTAAAACATGTGGCACCACAGGCGTCACATATAACTTC
>JAYEJK010000410.1:0-8167 GCA_034660535.1 Thermodesulfobacteriota bacterium
TTGATATTCACGAAACCGCAAGCGTAGCAGGGCTACGGTGAGGATTTCGGGGATGTCAAACCGGCTAAAGGTGTGATACAGTTCGGAAACGGAAAATCCAAGTTATTTCTTTCCAGACCCTAAGGCGGGGCTGGCGGGTGGTGCTGCCCAATCTGGAGCAATGTGCCTTGCTTGAAATTGATTATAAGAATTTAAAGGAAAATTGTGAGGCGAATGCGGCCCGGCAGGAAATCCCTTTCATTGGTGAACTATCCGGAGAAGAGAGGACAGAAATTGTTTGCCAGACCCTTGAGTATTTCAGAAAATTCTATGCCATTTACAGCAATGAATACCTGGGCCAAAGCGCCATTGATGAAAAACGGAAAAAAGTTCGAGAAAAGCTCAAAAAACCGTGGACATTCCGAAGATAACGAAAAAATAAAAACCCCTATAAGATTGGTCTGGAAAAATGTTGACTGCCCGTTTGGGAATCTTGGGGACATTCCTTAAATAAGTAAATAACTATTAATTGATCGGATAACAGGGCGAGTACACGAAATTTCCAGTCATTGGTTACAATTTCAGGAAGTGTATGATCATGCCGGCCGGCGCCAGGTGTAACCCTGAGCGGTGAACCCGTGAACGGTTACCCGATTCACTTTAATTCAATGCAGATAATGACCGGTCGATATATATTTGATTCAACCGTTCTTCCGCAATCTTCCGCATCATGGAATCAGCTCCCTCTTTGGCCTTTTCAAAATAAGATATGCTCTTGTCCGTATCTCCCATCTTTATATATACATCACCTAAATGCAGGTGAATTCTCTGCGCCGGCTCCCCATCCCGGGGCATCTTTTCATCCAGGCCGGCCAGGTATGCATCTGCCGCCTGTTTAAGGTTGTCATGCTTGAAAAGTATATCACCAAGCTTTGCATACCAACCCTGAAGTTCCTCTGCCGTCAGCCTTTCCTCCTTCACGGCCTCTATCAAGGCCGCTGAGGCCTCGTCATATTTTTCCAGGTTAAAAAGCATTCTAAGGCGCGCATCATTATACGTGCTTTTTTTATCTGGAAATGTCAGAACTTCAACAGCCTTTGAATAAAAGACCAGGGCTTCTTCATATTTCGACTGGGCCTCCCGCAGTCTTCCACTCAAGTAATAGATTTCGCCTTCAGGCTTTTTGCCGTTGTAAATCTCACGCAGGTATTTCAAAAGCCTTTCTGCTGATGCCAGGTCTTTTTTAGCAAGATAGACCCGTGCTCTTCGATAATATAGATCTATCTTTTCCTCGTTTGTAAGAGGCAATCTTAAGGCCCTGTAATAAATGATTGCCGCCTGGTCGTAAAGACAGAGAGATTCCAATGCCCGGCCGACGAGATAGAGGAGGCGGCCCTTTGTATATGCGGCCACATTACGGTATTCATCCCTGTACAGTTCATAAACCTCCTGGAATTTTTGCTTTTCAAGATATTTCTCTGCCCGGTGTATCAGGACTTGTCCCAGCATATCAAAAATTTCCTTTTTTTTCGATTCAGGGCATTCGTATCTCACATAGAGATTTCCCAGGTCATAGACTGAATCGTAATCCTTGCGCGCCATGTAGCGTATCAGGATACCGAAGCGTGCATCCTGTTCAAATTTTTCGGGAAAACGGGCATCAAGAACCGCCAGGTAAAAAGAATCACCGGCCGGATCTGTAAGATCAGGTTTCCTTTGCCATGCCCGCAGTTTTCGATTCGGATCATCTAAGAACTGTGCCTGTCTGAAACGACTTAAGATCACAAACCCCTTTTCCCCGTCTCCTTCATCAATAACCTTATTGAAAAGGACTTGGGACGTGAGATGATCGCCTTCTCTTCTATAACTATCAGCCACTTCGAAAAGAATCTCGGCCTTGTATGGGGAACGCTCGGCCAGATTCAGATATTGATAAAGCTGCTTTCGCCCCTGCTTTTCCTTTTTCATTCTCAGGTTGGTTATGCCCATTAGTTTAAGAATCTCAAGGTCCTTTAAATGATATGCCGGGAACTTTTCAAGGATATTTTCATACGTTTTCAGGGCCTGTCTGTAATTTTCATTTTTGAACTCAATTTCGCCAAGTCCTAAAGCTGCTTTAATCTGAAGATCAGGATTTTTGGTTTCAATAAGTTTCAAAAAAATTTCTTTTGACTCTTTCAGACGGCCGATCTGAAAAAGTGTCTTTGCCTGCCAAAAACTAGTTGTCGGGACAAGCGGAGAATCAGGATAGCGTTTCTTAAAAAGTCCGTAGTAGGCCAGGGCCTCTCGGAAAAAACGCATCTTATAGTATGCGTTTGCGACCTCAAAATAGGCTTCGGGCGCCTTGGGGGATTCCGGGTAATCCGTGACATACATCCTGAAAAGGTTCTTAGTCTTCTCCCAGTTGGGGTCTTCACTCTCGGAAGCGATTTGTTTTTGAAGGCCGGCAGCCATCCAAAGAGCCTCATCGGCCTTTTTCGAGTCAGGGTAACGTCTGTGTATTCTCTCAAGCAATCCGGCCGCTTTTAATAAGTCTTCTTTTTCCAGCGCAGTCTCGGCCTGCCTCCACAATCTCTTATAAAGACGTTCCGTGACTTGTTGGTCCGCACCTTCGGTAGACGGCGGATCTTCAGCAAATGCCGAGACGGTGGAAAAAACAGACAGGCAGGTCAGAAGCATCAGCCTGAAAAGAGTATGGAGATTTAGCTGTTTCAACTTATAGGGGTAGGAAATCCCATTTTTCATAGTGTTATTGCTTTATCGCCCCTACGAAAAAACAATATAATTAAAGCCTGAAAGCTCGTCCGAAGAGCGCTAATTCATAGGGGGGGGAACATTTTTCGGTTACTCATTTTTCGGGCACAGACGCAAACTCAGCCAGGCTTTTTTCATCGTTCATCGTTCATCATTCATCATTCATCATTCGCTTCTCCCGTGCGACCAGATTGTGCCTTTTCATTTTTTCAAGAAGAGTGGTCCTGTTTACATGCAGCAGCTTGGCTGCCCGGTTCTTCACCCAGTTCGTCTGGTCAAGGGCGTGAATGATGATATTTTTTTCAAATCCTGCCACTACTTCACTCATGTAAAAACCCTCAGAGGGAATTTCCGTTATTTCACCCGATTTAATGGGCTGGGAGTTCAGGAGACGACTGGGCAGGTCTTTAACCGTGAGCCGTTTGCCGGATGCCAGGATCACCATCCTCTCTATCGTGTTCTCTAACTCCCTCACGTTTCCGGGCCAGCTATATTTCATCAAATAGGACATAAGATCAGGGTCTATTTTACTGATCGACTTTTTCCTGGAACGATTAAATTTTTCAATAAAGTTCTCAAAGAGCAGCGGAACGTCCGAGATCCTGTTGCGGAGCGGAGGCGCCTTGATCATCACAACATTAAGACGGTAGTAAAGATCTTCACGGAAATTGCCCTTTTTCACCTCTTGTTCAAGATCACGGTTTGTAGCGGCAATCACGCGAAAATCAGACTTGGTCGTTTTAGTGGAACCGATTCTCTCAAACTGGTGATCCTGCAGTACTCTGAGGATCTTCACCTGAAGCATTGGGCTCATTTCCGCGATTTCATCTAAAAATACGGTTCCTCCGTGGGCAAGTTCAAAGCGCCCGATCCTGGTGCGTATAGCGTGGGTAAAGGCGCCCTTTTCATGGCCGAACAGTTCGCTTTCCAGGAGTTCTTCCGGAATTGCCCCGCAGTTCACAGACACAAAAGGCCCTTTTCCACGTTCACCCTCGTAGTGCAGTGCCTGCGCTATAAGTTCCTTTCCTGTACCGCTCTCTCCCTGTATCAACACAGTAGTATTCGTATCACACAGTTTCTTTATAAGCAAAAAGACGTGCTTAATGGCCTTGCTCTTGCCGATGATTTTTGCGTAACCACGTTTCGGACCTGAAGTACGAGAGTGCAAACCGACCGGACCTGAAACGGCTTCACAAGCCATGGCAGCCTTGTCAAGCGCAGACGTCACGCTGTTGGCAGTCAGGGGCGGTTCTATATAGGCGACAGCGCCGGCCTGCATAACGGAAACCGCCTCAGCCACTGATGGATCGCGTGCAACCACAATGGAAGGGATCGGCGTTTCAAGGTCGGAAATTTGACGGAGAAGGGATTCATATTCCAGATCACGGGTCAGTTGAATAAAGACCACATCGAACCGGTTTGCCTGGAGCATTTCCAAACCTTTGCCGGGGCTTGGCCCGGTTGAGATCAGCAGGCCTTTACGAATGAGAATGTTGGGGAGTTCCAAAGACGGGGCCTGAGGGTCATCCAGCCAAAGGACGGATTTTATGGGTCTGGTCATATTTTTTCCTTTTCAAGAAAAATACTGTGAAAAGCGTAACTACTTTTTTTATTTACAACATTCACAAAAAAAGTGTCAATTTTTTTTCACCTGCTGTAATCTTGCTGCAAGTCTATATTGTAAAGGTTCCGGGTTCTAGGTTCAAGGTTTGAAGAAAATATGATGTCGTCGGATAAAAAGCCAATAGTGGTGGATATGGTTAACGTCACCAAGGTATACCCGCCTGACGTGATGGCGTTAAAGGATATTTCGTTCTTTGTTGCCAAGGGAGAAATGCTCTATCTGACCGGCATGAGCGGGGCGGGTAAGACAACTCTTTTGAAACTGATCTGCGGCCTTGAAACAGTGTCAAGAGGATCCGTCAAGATTGGCGGTGCCGACATCTCCGGAATAAAACCTGCACGACTTCAAAAGCTGAGACGTCGGGTAGGCGTGGCCTACCAGGATTTCAAACTTTTGCCGGAACGGACTGTTTTTGAGAACGTGGCCATGGCCATGGAGGTCGCTTATAAAGATTCGAAGACCATTCAAGAAAAGGTCTGCTACCTGCTGGACCTGCTGAAAATATTTAACAAAAAAAATACCCAGGCCAAAAAACTCTCAAGGGGGGAACAACAGAGGGTCACCATTGCAAGGGCTGTGGCCAATAATCCGCCTCTTATTCTTGCCGATGAACCAACCGGCAACCTTGACCCTGCCATGACCCGCCTTGTTATGAACCTGTTTAATGATCTGCTTAAAAATGGGACAACGGTAATCTGTGCCACGCATGACGCATCTTTATACAGCAACACAGGCTGCCGCAGGCTTGATCTCTGGCAGGGGCAGATGGTGGCAAAACTGGAGACTTAGGGCTCAAGTAAAAATAACTTGTACATCTTCCATCTCATCTTCAGGCCGTTTTGGGCCGATTGTGAGGTTACAAAATCCTCAAATTAGCGCTGCTAGTCCTGCGGTTTTGTAACCTCACAATCGGCCCAATCCGACCTAAATCTGAGCGCAATATTGTCCAACTTATTTTTACTTGAGCCCTTAAGACCGGCTAGGAAGATTGAAGGGAAGATATCCGACTAAATGCCCTGGGTAGTTCCCGGACTACATCTCCTGCAATAAATCCCATCCGCACTCCTGAAACCGCTGCCAGACGGTCGGCAGCCAGACCGTGAACATATACGCCCAGGCAGGCCGCCTGCCAGACATCAAGTCTCTGGGCCAAGAGTCCTCCAATCAATCCCGTCAAGACATCTCCCATGCCGCCTGTGGCCATTCCAGGATTGCCGGTAGGATTTACGGCAATCCGCCCGTCCGGCGCCGCAATTACCGTGCCGGCCCCTTTGAGCACTAAAAACACCCTGTTTTCTTTTGCAAAGGATGATGCAATTTCAAGCCGGTTGCCTTGGATCTCCCTGGTCGTCATTCCGGCAAGCCGTGCCATCTCGCCGGGATGCGGGGTCAAAATTCGCGGTGCGAGCGGATCTTTTATCCTGGATCGATCCATGGAAAGGATGTTAAGCCCGTCGGCATCAACAATCATCGGCAGTTCGGATTCCAGGTAAAGTTTCATCACGAGTTCGCCGGCGCCGGATTTTGTTCCCATTCCAGGCCCCACTGCCACGGCCTGTTTGCCTGCCATGCTTTCCTTTATTAGATTCCAGTCCGAGCCTGAAAAAATTCCACCTGAATCCTCTGTCATGGGAATTGTCATTGCCTCATGCAGAGCCTCTTCATATATGGGATTCAGGTCCCTGGGAACGCATAGCGTAACAAGGCCGGCGCCGGAACGAAGCGCTCCCCGGCCGCTTAAAATTGCAGCGCCTGTTTTTCCTGTCGAACCTGCCACGATTAAAAGATGCCCGAATGTCCCCTTGTGTGATGATACATTCCGGGCAGGAATCCACGGCCTCACGGTTTCAGAATCCAGGAGTTCCGTCTGAATGGCTGCCTGTTCAATAGCCTCAAACGGAATGGTGATGTCAACTACTTCCATATCTCCAACAAAATCTCGACCCGGTTCAACGACCATTCCGGGTTTTGCCAGTCCATATGTGGCAGTAAGCCCGGCCTGGACGGAGATGCCCATGACCTGGCCTGTGTCACTGTTCAAACCGGACGGGATATCAACTGATACGACAGGGCATGTAAACCGGTTAATTCGAGTGATGACATCTGCAAAATGACCGGAAATATCACGCGTTAGCCCGATTCCAAAAATCGCATCAACCACAGCGTGGCTGTGCGCCAATCGGCCTTCTGCAGACCGCAAATCTTCAATGTTAAGCAAAATATGGATCGGAATGGGAAGTTTCCTGACTATTTTCAAATTTATTGCTGCATCGCCTTTAAGCTTTTCCGGCTTGACCAACATGAAAACATGGGGCTTTGCTCCCTGCTGGTGGAGATGCCGTGCAATTACAAAGCCGTCTCCGCCGTTGTTCCCCGGACCCACGAAAATGGATACTATCTTGCCGGTAAAACTTCCAAATCGTTGGTTCATGGCCCCAACCGTCCCTCGACCGGCATTCTCCATCAGCACAATTCCAGGGATCCCGTAATCATTGATCGCCGTTGCGTCCAGATTTCGCATCTGTTCAGCAGTTGATAGTTTCATGTTTATGTACCTACTTTCTGCGTTCCCGGTCCAGCCAGTCAATCCGGCTCCACAGACCATGAAGAATACGCACTTCCCTCTCATCAAGTCCGTCTCTTCCGAAGATGCGCCGAAATGTGCGCAAAAGATGATCCGGGTTCTGCGGATCCAGAAACTCGATATCGAGCAGGGTCTGTCTCATATGCTGAAACATCCTCTCAACTTCCTCACCCTGTGCTAATGCCCTTGTATCATCCGCATCTCCAGCCGTCCGTTCCGCCACGGCTATTTCATAAAGACAAATTGCAACAGCCTGGGCGAGATTCATGGATGGAAGTAAATCAGAAGTGGGAATCGTAATGAGTCTCTGGCAGAGATCAAGGTCGGAAGTCTGAAGTCCGCTGTCTTCCCTGCCGAAAACAAGCGCCACCCTTCCCTTCTCGAGTCTCGGAATCAGAAAACGGGCAGCCTGGTCAGGATTAAAAAACTCTTCCCTGTATTTGCCGAAGCGCCGCGTGGTCCCCATGGCAAAACAACAATCTGCGAGCGCTGACCCAAGATTATCGTAAATCGCGGCTCCTTCCAGCACAGCCCTGGCCTTTACCGCCATCCTCCGCCCGTCGTCAGACAGATAATCCGCACACGGACTCACCATACGCAGATCGGAAAAACCGAAATTCATCATTACACGGCAGACGGAACCCACGTTCAGAGCCCCCTGAGGCTCTACAAGGACAACCACGACGTTGGCAAAATTCAACAGCGAGACCATCTATTATTCCACGGGCAAAAAATTTCTAATTCCTTCCAATTGATCTTTTTTAATATCTATAAACTTCAGGCCGTAAATATAGAGGTCATCTTTTAACTTTTTAGCCCAGACAATTTTTCCAACAGTAATAACTCTTTCCCTGTTCGGTAAGGAAATGGTTATGATCAGTCCGGCATCCAGTTCATATTTTTCACTAATCTCTATTCTTGCTCCACCAATGGATATATCCTGGGTTAAAGTTTCTCCTTGTTTGTCGTCTTGGCCCGAGGTTGGATCAATTAAGGGTATCCTGTTCCGAAATTAAGGATATTATCTTTTCTTTGATTTTTTGTTGGGCACTATCCATTAATTCACTCCTAAAGTAATTAAGGGCTCAAGTAAAAATAATTTGTACATCTTCCATCTCATCTTCAGGCCGTTTTGGGCCGATTGTGAGGTTACAAAATCCTCAAATTAGCGCTGCTAGTCCTGCGGTTTTGTAACCTCACAATCGGCCCAATCCGACCTAAATCTG
>JAYEJK010000411.1:0-8129 GCA_034660535.1 Thermodesulfobacteriota bacterium
ATTCGAGTCATGCGCATTTATGAAATCGCCTGGTCACCGAGCCAAAAAGGAGACACGGACAAACAAGTTTGTCCATGCCACCCATCACCCATCGCCTCCCCCAAATCCGTTATAATCAGTTTTTTTTAAGTACGCCCAAAAAAAAGGTGGTATTTTCCCGGCATGTTGGGTAGTCAGATGATGTTCACATTAAACATTATTCTCAAATGGGAATGAACGTGTGAGGTTCCGGGAGCAGAGTGTTTCCCAACCTCTCTTTTAACACTGGTGAACGTTTATTGATCTTTTATTAATAAGGAGTACGGAGCAATGCGTACTGATATCGTCCATATCGGCGCCGGCCAACTGACTTACGAAATTCGTAACATTGTAAATCTCGGTGAAAAATTACAGGAAATGGGAATTAAGATTTACTGGGAAAACATAGGCGACCCTGTGGCAAAGGGTGAAAAAATACCCGAGTGGATGAAAAAAATCGTGGCTGAGGCGGCTATGGAGGACTCCTCTTATGCCTATTCCCCGACTCGCGGCATCCTGGAGGCAAGGGAGTTTATCGCTGAACAGACCAATCGGTTAGGCGGGGTGCGGATTACTCCGGATGATATTATTTTTTTCAACGGGCTTGGGGATGCCATTACAAAAATATATGGTTTTTTGAAAAGGACCGCACGCGTAGTGATGCCTGCTCCCAGCTACACGACCCATACATCGGCAGAGGCGGCGCATGCCGGTGGTCACCATGTTTCATATGCTCTCGATCCTCGCAACAACTGGCGTCCTGATCTGGAAGATCTCGAGAATCATATCAAATTTAATCCGGCCGTGGCCGGAATCCAGATCATTAATCCGGACAACCCGACAGGAGCGGTATATCCTGTTGAACTCCTGGAAAAAATAACGGGTCTCGCACGAAAATATGATCTCTTTATGATCTGCGATGAGGTATACCTCAATATGACTTTCAATGGTCAAAAGACAAAGCCGATTTCAACCGTTATCGGGGACGTACCCGCTATTGCCATGCGTGGTATTTCCAAGGAGATGCCCTGGCCCGGGTCCCGTTGCGGCTGGCTGGAGGTATATAATGCGGACAAGGACCCCTCGTTTGAAAAATATGTGGCATCTATCCTGAATGCCAAGATGCTGGAGGTATGTTCGACTACTCTGCCCCAGAAGGTTCTACCCGGAATAATGTCCCATCCGGAATATGCTTCATACCTGACTGAACGGATATCCAGGTATGAGAGATATTCCAATATCGCTTATGATTACCTGAAGGATGTTGACGGAATTCTGGTAAACCGCACCAATGGCGCCTTTTACATGAGTGTGGTCTTTGAAGACGGAGTGATGAACGACCGCCAGACTCTCCCGATAACCAGTGATAAGGTCCGTTCCCATATCGAATCGCTTGTGAGTCAGCCGGACGTATCACTTGACAAACGGTTCATCTACTATCTCCTGGGTTCCACCGGTGTATGCGTTGTTCCTCTTACATCCTTTGCCACTACTCTGCAGGGATTCAGGATAACCCTGCTTGAAAGGGATGAGGAGACCTTCCGCATGATTTTACAGACAATCGCGGACTCCATCAGGAAATATCTCGCATCCTAATGGACAATTACTAATTCGTAATTTCCTCAGGTGTGGAAGGTGCGATCGGCTCCGGGTTTCGTTTCCGGCCCACGCATTTTGTAAGGATTTTGGGTTTAAGCCGCATCATGATCGGAAGGCCGCGCAATTTTTCATCATTTTTTTCACCATTGATGTTGATGATGATAAGCCGGTCGTGTCCACGGCCATAGGCGTTTGTGAGGTCTATTATCCCGCCCGTTATGATCAATCGGCCGCTTTTCACACGTGCCTTGTACCTCTCAAGGGCTTGCTCTATCTGGTAGTCAATATTATTCTCCACACTATCCAGCCATTTTTTCTTCAGGCTTTCCTGTTTCTCCTTTTTTTGTTTTTTGGGTTTCTGTTTTTTTCTTTTTTCAACCTTTTGCGGCTTTATGGGCAGGCGATTCAGGTCTTTCAGGATATCAGCAGGTTCAAGCTGTGCCAGGCCTTCCAGATAAAAACGGAGCGCCTGGTTGCCGGTGTTGCCTGTAATCAACAGGATTGTCGATCTGAGACGGAGCACGCCGTAATCAACAGAGCCCTTTGCCAGTTCCAACTGATTCCCTAAAACGCGAACAGTATAGACTTTGTTTTGCGGATCGCTCATTATGAGTTCGGGCTGTATCCTCGCATCCGGGTCAGCGAGCCATGTAATGTACGGTGGTTGTGTTTTGGATAACCGGCCCTGCCGGGACGCTGTCATCGCAGTGAATTTCAGGTTTGCATCGGTCATGTCCTCCATGATTTCGAATGGAGGGCGGCCTGCCCTGAGTTTATTTATATGGCGCATTTCCGCCCATATAATATCTTGATGAATAGAGGCCGAAAAAAAGACGGACAGTAAAAAAATCAGAGCAATTTTTTTTTGCATGTGTGTTATTCCGCAGTTAGTGTCCATCCAGAAATGGCCCTTTTGCCCAATCTCTGCGTTATGCGAAAAAAATAATCCTCGGAATATCAACTATATGCCTCCGGTTATTTTTTTCGCATGCCTTGACCTTGAACAAAATTGCTCATTTCTGGATGGACACTAGTTTGGCTGTTAAACCTCAAATTTCAGGTTCAAAGGTTTATTAGTACCTTAGTGGTAATTTTCTTGTTTTTTATACCCCTCAGGGGGGTACTGAAAATAGTCCAGGACCTTTAAAAAATTCCAGTTTATCTGGGTTCGGTTCAAGGTTCTAATGTAAACTACTTTTAGGCTAAAATGAAGGATGCCACAAAAAATAATAATTATATCAGTATCAAATTAACAGAAGGATTATTGCAGGTCAAATGCCGGTTCCCGTCTTGACAAAGAAAGTGAGCATACTTAAAGTTGCAAGCAAAATAGACGGCCGTCTTCCATTTCTGTTCTTACAGGGAATTTTGAGTAGGGGCGGAGCGCAACTGATCACGTGCAGGTAAGCGAGCCTGCGAGACTCCGGATGCGGGATGCGGGTGCCTGTGAACGCTTACGACGGAGCAGAGGGTTAACAGGGAGGAACTAGTGATAGAAACTGAAAAGAACTCTGCGGAATTCATTGAAGATTCGCAGGATGACGAACGTCCGGTTGATGCTGAATCTGATTCCGACGGTCGCGCCTCTGCTGTGAGTGAGGAATCCGCGCAAGGATCTGAGGAGGGTCAATCTGAAGACGATGCAGGTGATAAGGGTGATGATCTCGTAGCGGCTCTTGAAAAGGCCCAGTCAAAGGCCGGGGAAAATCATGAAAATATGCTTCGGATAGCCGCGGAATTTGCAAATTATAAAAAGAGGATTTTACGAGAGCAGGAAAATTTGCTGAAATATGCGGAAGAAAACATCCTTAAGGAACTCCTGCCCTCGATAGACAACCTTGAGAGAGCTATGTCACATGAGCATAACACTGATGATGTTTCCGTTCTTATGCAAGGTATCGAGATGACCCTTAAAGGACTTCTGGCCGCTCTTGAGAAATTCGGGTGTAAACCTGTCAAAAGCATTGGAGAACCCTTTGATCCCAATTTCCATGAAGCCATTGCCATGGAATCGAGCAGTGAGATTCCCGAGCAGAGCATTATAAATGAATTCGAAAAGGGATATCTTTACAAGGACAGGCTGATAAGAGCATCAAAAGTTATTGTTTCAAAAGGTGATGAGAATTAATAAGAATCACGACTTATGGCAAAAATAAATTTTTAAGTGTAAATCCAGCACATTAAGCGCTTAATTTTGTTAAAGCGCCTATCCGGCTTGTCTGGGTCGAGTATAAGGAGATAAAATCATGGGAAATGCAATTATTGGGATTGATCTGGGCACGACAAATTCGTGCGTGGCGGTGATGGAGGGCGGTGAGCCGAAAGTTATCACCAATGTTGAAGGGAACAGGACTACACCCTCTGTAGTGGCTTTCGCAGACAATGGCGAGCGACTGGTTGGGCAGGTGGCGAAACGCCAGGCCGTTACAAACCCCACTAGGACGCTTCATGCCATCAAGCGGTTGATCGGCAGAAAATTTTCAGATGCCGAAGTTGCTAAAAGCATCGACATCAGTCCTTTCAAGATCACAAAGGGGAAAGATAATGAGGCAGTCGTTGAGGTTGACGGTAAGACATATACGTCTCCCGAGATTTCCGCGATGGTGCTGACCAAAATGAAACAGACCGCAGAGGAATATCTTGGCGAGGATGTAACAGACGCCGTGATCACGGTGCCTGCCTATTTTAATGACAGCCAGCGGCAGGCGACCAAGGACGCGGGCCGTATCGCGGGACTTAATGTGCAGAGGATAATCAATGAGCCGACCGCAGCTTCGCTGGCCTATGGAATGGATAAAAAAAATGAGGAAAAGATCGCCGTGTTTGATCTTGGCGGAGGCACGTTTGACGTCTCCATCCTGGAGATCGGTGATGGTGTTTTTGAAGTGAAATCCACCAATGGTGACACTTTTCTTGGTGGTGAAGATTTTGATATGCGGATCGTTACCTGGCTTGCGGATGAATTTAAAAGGGATCAGGGAATCGACCTTCGAAATGACAACATGGCCCTGCAGCGTCTGAAGGAAGAGGCGGAGAAGGCGAAGATGGAACTCTCCACCGCCATGGAGACGGACATCAACCTGCCGTTTATCACTGCAGATGCCTCAGGCCCCAAGCACTTGAACATCAAGTTAAGCCGGGCAAAACTTGAGAGTCTGGTATCCGATTTGGTTGATCGGACCGAAGAGCCCTGCAGGATAGCTTTGAAAGATGCCGGTCTCTCCCCCTCGGACATCAACGAGGTGATCCTTGTCGGCGGCATGACCCGCGTGCCGAAGGTGCAGGAAAAGGTAAAAGAAATCTTTCAAAAAGAGCCCCATAAGGGCGTTAATCCTGATGAGGTTGTGGCAATCGGCGCCGCGATTCAGGGCGGGGTTCTTAAGGGGGATGTCAAGGACATATTGCTGCTTGACGTTACGCCGCTTTCCATGGGTATCGAAACTCTGGGCGGTGTTTCAACCAGGCTGATTGAGAAAAATACAACCATTCCCACAAAAAAAAGCCAGATATTTTCCACTGCGGCAGACAATCAGCCGGCGGTCTCCATTCACGTCCTGCAAGGGGAAAGGGAAATGGCTGCCAACAACAAGACCATCGGTCGGTTTGAACTGGCCGATATTCCGGTTGCGCCCAGAGGTGTCCCTCAGATTGAAGTGACTTTTGACCTGGACGCAAACGGCATACTCCATGTGTCTGCCAAGGACCTTGGAACAGGCAAGGAGCAGTCAATCAAGATTACGGCATCGAGTGGTCTCTCTGAGGACGAGATCAAGCAGATGCAGAAAGACGCGGAACTGCATGCGGAAGAAGATAAAAAACGCAAGGAAACTGTTGAGACGAGAAATCAGGCGGATTCCCTGGTTTATGCCACTGAGAAGAGTCTAAAGGATCTTGGAGACAAGGTTGATGCTGAAACCAGGTCCAATGTCGAGAAAGAGATTGAAAAACTTAAAAAACTTCTTGAGGACCAGAACTGTGACGTTGATGTCCTGAAAAAGGGTATTGAAGATCTGACACAGGCCTCGCATAAACTGGCTGAAATCATGTATTCCCAGGCCACCAAGGACCAGCCGGGGCCCGATGCGGGCGCAGGCGGACAGGATGCGGGCGGGAGAAAGGATGATGATGTAGTGGATGCCGATTTCGAGGAAGTCAAGTAGTGCGAGGTGTAATTGGATAAGGATAATCTGAAGACTATCCGGGAGTGTGGGAAAAATTGACTGCACTCCCGGTTTTTTATTCAATTTTTGGTAATCGTTCAGATCCGACTCAACGCCTTCAAAGGAAACGCAAGTGAAAATTTTATCCGGTATTCAACCATCCGGTCAGCTTCATATTGGTAATTATTTCGGCATGATGCTCCCCATGATCCGTAACATGGAGCGGGGAGAGCTATACGCGTTTATTGTAAACCTACATGCGCTTACTTCGGTCCACGACAGTGAACGCCTCGCCCGGGACACCCTGAGGGCAACGGCGGACTTTCTCGCCCTTGGCCTGGATCCTGATCGCTGTATTCTCTGGGTCCAGTCGGATGTCCCCGAGGTCACGGAATTGACGTGGATTTTGTCCACCCTGACTCCTATGGGGCTTCTGGAGCGCTGTCATTCTTACAAGGATAAGATAGCCGGGGGTATTTCTCCAAGTCACGGACTCTTTTCCTACCCCGTGCTGATGGCGGCCGACATTCTTCTCTATCAGGCCGAGCTGATACCGGTCGGCAAGGATCAGAAACAGCACGTTGAGGTTGCCAGGGACATTGCATTAAAATTCAACAACACCTTTGGTGATACCTTTGTGCTGCCGGAACACGAAATTGACGGCAACGTGGCCACTGTTCCCGGTCTTGACGGTCAGAAGATGTCAAAGTCGTACGGCAATACCATTGGCATTTTTCTTGATGAAAAGGAATTGAAAAAAAGTGTTATGTCCATTGTCACGGATTCAGCCTCTGTGGAAGCGGTGAAAAATCCGGATAAATGCAACCTGTATAACATATTCAAGCTGTTTGCCACTGAAGATCGTCTGGCTGAGGTCCATGATCTGTATATCAATGGCGGCGCTGCTTACGGCAAAATCAAACAGGAACTGGTCGGCATCCTCTGGGAATACTTCCGTGAAGCCAGAGAAGAGAGGGAAGAGTTGGACAGGGACCTTGGTTACCTGCGCGAAATTTTGGCCAAGGGAGCGGCAAAGGCTCGTGAAAAGGCCTCCGGCACCCTGGACCTGGTTCGAGAGAGAGTCGGCATTCGGTATTGAGTAACTATTCGGAGCTTTTAGTGCCTTAGTGGTAATTTTCTTGTTTTTTGTGGCAGAAAAACTCCGAAGTTATATGTGACGCCTGCGGTGCTACATGTTTTAAGGCACTTATACCCCTCAGGGGGGTACTGAAAATAGTCCAGGACCTTTTAAAATTTCCAGTTTATCTGGGTTAGCTGTTTTTCGGCATCAAGCCGAATATTTACGGTATTGAATATGGGGGTTGGTTTTAATTTCGGCCACAAGTCTTTCATTGGGCAAAGGTGGGCACAGCCCACCCTACAAAAAATACATATTTCCACCATGTTATTCTTAGTTCTCTTGTAGGGTGGGCTATGCCCACCGTTATAATGGCCGAAGTTAAAACCAACCCCTGAATATGCACGATAAAAAAGGTTTCATACGGTTTTCATCCATCCTTCATTATATAGTTTACCCTAACTCGCCTGGTTGTAGAATTTTGTAGGGTAGGCTGTGCCCACCAAAACAACTTCAGATTTTTTCCCTTGGATATCATAAAAAACTCGACTGATACGCATTGCGCATGTAACATAAGTTTGATGGTAAGCGATCACAGGGCAAGGGGTTTGCGATCCGGCAGGCTTTTGCTGCCCCGTGATCGGTTACGTTTGATGATGCCGTAAACGAATTCAACTGAAGGAGAAAAGAATATGGGATCGGATGAGCGGAGAACGAACCAGCGCGTTTCGTCCAGCTTCAAGGTAGATTGTATCAATGAAGGGGATTACATTATTTCTTTCAGTAGGGACTTATCTGTTGATGGGATGTTTCTCTGCACGGATATTCCCCCGGATGTGGGAAACTGCCCGAAACTGATTTTCACAATCGGCGATCTTGATGAAGTCGAAGTCAATGCCAGGGTTGTATGGGTAAACACCTCGGAACCTGCAAAATATATGGGCATGGGCGTACAGTTCATCGATCCTCCATCTAATCTGCAAGATGCCATCCTGCAGATTGTCAATCGCATTGCAGTCTTTGAAAATGGAACTGACATCTTCTGATCTTTTTACGCAAAAAAATAACCCATGACCTTTTCCTTTAATAATGAAGTGGACCCCAAGTCAAGGACAATTTTCTCCTAAATTAAGGTGTACTTCTTTTTGTTTTTTAACCAAATTATTCATGCTGCCTTTTGGGCAACTGCCTTTCCCCAATACACCTCAGCAGGTGTCTTTCTCGAGAACGACTGATGTGGTCGTTCAAAGTTGTAAAACTCAAAATATTCTTTC
>JAYEJK010000412.1:0-8084 GCA_034660535.1 Thermodesulfobacteriota bacterium
GGTCTGTCATGAAATAAGTGTTACGTTTAGGCGCCCTGATTTATGTCGTATTTGGATGAGCCGATTGAGCAAAACCGCAGGCATAGCAGGGCTATGTCGAGGATTTTGTGATTGAGGATCATCCAAATACGGGTTGAAGCAGGGATGCATAAATGTGATGGTTATTTCATGACAGACCCTAAGTTTTAAAAATGAAGTCTTTAGCGATTAGCTAAAAAAATCAACAAGAAACACTGCAAGCTAAAAGCTAACCGCTAATGGCTAACCCAGATAAACTGGAATTTTTAAAGGTCCTGGACTCTGTTCAGTACCCCCTTGAGGGGTATAAGTACCTTAACAGCTGCGTGTAACTATTTAAAAATATTTCACCTTTTTGATTTCCTGCCACTCATTTCAGTACCCCCTTGAGGGGTAGAAAAAACAAGAAAATTACCACTAAGGTACTAAAAGCTTTTTAAAAATCTTCGCCATGAAGAATAGGCTGAAAACCTTATCAAACCAAGGCTGAGTACTTTTCGTTCAGGCACTATATAGTTTTACCGATCAGTCGCTGTTTCTGCAACACAAGGCGAAAACCGGCAAGTAATCCGGTTATGGATGGGCATGGTTATCCGTCCCTGCTCTTTCTATTGACTGCTACTGCATTTTGAAGTATTTATATACGGTTGGATACTGATTGTATAGTGCTCGGTAATTTCCAGCTTCGAACAATTATAATTTTTTCCCAAACAATGGCAGCAATAACAGGCTCCAACATTCTGGGTATTTCCGCTTATTATCATGACAGCGCCGCAGCGCTGGTAATAAACGGCGTTATCACGGCCGCAGCCCAGGAGGAACGTTTTTCCCGAAAAAAACATGATGCCCGCTTTCCGGTATCAGCTGTCAGATACTGCCTGTCCGAGGCCGGGATTGAGATTACAGATCTTGACCACGTTATATTTTACGATAAGCCTTTCTTGAAATTCGAAAGGCTCCTTGAGACCTATCTGGGTTTTGCTCCCCGCGGCCTGCGCTCCTTTATCGCAGCCATGCCGGTCTGGCTCAAGGAAAAACTGTTTTTAAAAAATACGCTTAAAAAAGAATTGGCAGCTCTTGCGGACTGCAAAACATCCCAGGTCCCTCCACTTCTCTTTGCCGAGCACCATCAGTCCCACGCTGCTTCCGCCTTTTTCCCCAGTCCTTTTGAGGATGCCGCTGTTCTCTGCCTGGACGGGGTGGGCGAATGGGCTACAACATCCGCCTGGCACGGGAAAGGAAACAGACTCACCCCTCTCTGGCAGATCGATTTCCCACATTCCCTGGGCCTCCTATATTCCGCATTCACCTATTACACGGGATTTAAAGTAAATTCCGGCGAATATAAGCTCATGGGCCTTGCGCCGTATGGCAAGCCCAGCTTTGTGGACCTGATCATGGTCAATCTTCTTGATCTCAAGGAGGACGGGACTTTCCGGTTGGACATGGATTATTTCGACTATGCCACAGGCCTTACCATGACCAATCGCAGGTTCAACGAACTCTTCAATGGACCACCGCGGAAAAGGGAATCTGAAATCACCGGGCGGGAGATGGATCTTGCACGATCCATCCAGGTAGTAACCGAGGAGGTCGTGATGCGCCTGGCCAATACAATTCAAAAGGAGACCAATGCCGAAAACTTGTGCCTTGCCGGCGGTGTGGCCTTGAATTGCGTTGCAAACGGCCGGATTGTACGCGAGGGGCCTTTTGAAAAAATCTGGGTCCAGCCCGCGGCGGGCGATGCCGGAGGCGCCCTGGGCGCGGCTATTGCGGCCTGGTACCAATACGGGAATCATGAACGTACTACAAATGGTTCCGATAAGATGCAGGGCGCCTACTTGGGTCCCGGTTTTTCAGAAGACAAAATCAAGACATTTCTGGACTCTATTTCCGCACCGTTTAAACATATCCCTGATGATGAACTGCTGACGCGCCTGGCCGAAATTCTGGATCAGGGCAAGGTAGTCGGCTGGTTCCAGGGAAGAATGGAATTCGGACCCCGGGCACTAGGCGGGCGCTCAATCCTGGGAGACCCGCGAAACAGCGACATGCAATCGGTCATGAATCTCAAGATCAAATACAGGGAATCCTTTCGCCCCTTTGCACCGTCTGTGCTTGCCGAACGGGTGTCGGATTATTTTGAGCTGGACGGGGAAAGTCCGTACATGCTTATCGTAGCGCCGGTCAGGGAAGAGATTAAGACCCGAGTAGCCGGTGATGAGAAGGAAAAATTCGGGATAGAAAAACTTAAAATTATACGTTCTGAATTGCCGGCCGTTACCCATGTGGATTATACTGCCAGAATTCAGACAGTTCATAAGGAAACAAATCCGCGCTATCACGCGCTGCTCAGCCGATTTTACGAACGAACCGGCTGCGGTGTGCTTATAAATACCTCTTTCAACGTGCGGGGAGAGCCTATTGTCTGCACGCCCGAGGACGCGTACCGATGTTTCATGCGCACGGAGATGGACTATCTGGTGATTGAAAATTTCCTGCTGGATAAAAAAGATCAGTCTTGCATGGAAAAAGATGAATCTTGGAAAACCGAATTTGAACTGGATTGATAAAGAATCTGAACCATTAATAATGCTTACTGAATACAAAAAACCGAACATACACGAACTCCGCCGGTTCGGACAGATCCTGGGCGCCCTTATTGCCATAATTTTCGGGCTCCTGGTCCCCTTTCCGGCAGGTCATCCCTTTTCGGCCTGGCCGTGGGCCGCCGCCGGAATCCTCTGGTTGTGGGCATTCGTGCTTCCTGGAACCCTTTACCCGCTTCACCGTTTCTGGATGGGGCTTGGCGCAGTTCTCGGCTGGATAAATACGCGGATAATTCTGACCATTATTTTTTTCTGCATGATATTCCCTATCGGCCTTATAATGCGTATCGTAGGCAGAGATCCCATGACCCGCCGTTATAATCCGGACGCGGCAACATACAGGACAGCATCCGAGAAAAAACGACCTGAAAATATGGAGAATCCTTTCTGATGCTTGATTTTCTCACTGATCTCTGGAAATTTCTTCGAGAACGTAAAAAATATTGGCTTTTACCTATAATTATCGTGTTGCTGCTTTTTGGAACCCTTATTGTTCTCACTCAGGGTTCGGCTGTTGCGCCATTTATTTACACATTATTCTAATTACAGACCTCGTCAAGTAGTCGAGTGGCCGACCACTTAACCACTTAACCACCTAACCCAGATAAACTGGAAATTTTTAAAGGTCCTGGACTCTGTTCAGTACCCCCCTGAGGGGTATAAGTACCTTAACAGTTGCGTGTAACTATTTAAAAATATTTCACCCTTTTGATTTCTTGCCACTCATTTCAGTACCCCCTTGAGGGGTATAAAAAACAAGAAAATTACCACTAAGGTACTAACTATTTGGTGAATGAATATGGAAACGGAAATACAAAATAAATCATATCCTGATGGACAATCGCACAACATAACAAATGTTCTGGGTGTGTGTCTCGGAGCATCAACTATAACGGTCGTCCATGTAAAACAAAGACCCAATGGCCATGCCGAGACCGGTTATACGCAAGAGATAGTCAAACATTCGGTGTATCCCCATGATGGAGACCCGAAACAAACCTTGCTTAAGGCGCTTAAGGGTTTTGATCTTGATTCCTTTGACCGCGTCGCGGCCACCGGCAGGAAATTCAGAAAATTCGTCAATCTTTCTTCATTGCCTGAACCGGAAGCAGTCGAATATGCCTACGCCTTTGTCAAGCCTGACGATGTCTCTTGCAATGCCGTAGTGTCCGCGGGCGGAGAGACGTTTATGATCTATGTCCTGAATAAGCGGGGCCGGATCTCAAATGTCCTGACCGGAAACAAATGCGCCTCAGGCACCGGTGAATTTTTTCTCCAGCAGCTTCGAAGAATGAACGTATCCCTTGAAGAAGCAGCCCAGTGGTCTGCCAGTGAAAAGGTTCATTATGTCTCGGGCCGCTGTTCGGTTTTCTGCAAGTCGGACTGCACCCACGCCACCAATAAGGGCATTCCCAAATCAAGGGTTACGGCAGGTCTCTGCAAGATGATGTCAAGCAAGATCCTTGAGCTTCTTAAAAAAGTGGAACGTAAAGACATCATGATCACGGGCGGCACGGCCCATAATAAAATGATGATCGAGTATCTCAACCAGAAGATTCCAGGCATGATCGTGCCTGAAGAGGCGCCCTATTTCGAGGCCCTGGGAGCGGCGCTCTGGGCTCTTGAACACGAAACCGATCCCTTTCCCGGAGTGTCCGGCCTTTTCAAGACCGAGGCAACCTCTTTTGACACACTGCCCCGATTAAGGGATTATAAGGATATGGTGGAATTCAAGACCATGGAGACAGGGGAGGTCAGGCCCGGAGATGTCTGCATCCTGGGACTTGACGTAGGTTCCACTACTACCAAGGCGATTCTTCTGCGCATAGAGGATGATGCCATGCTCGCGTCCATCTATCTGCGCACAAACGGCGACCCGGTGGGAGCATCAAGGTTGTGCTATCAGAGTATCCTGGATCAGGTCAAAGAAAAGCTCGACCAGTCTGAAATCTCCATCATCGGTCTGGGCGTCACAGGATCAGGCCGTCAGATCGCAGGTCTTCACGCACTCACCGACGGCGTAATAAACGAAATAATAGCCCACGCCTCGGCTGCCGTCTATTTTGATCCAAAGGTGGATACCATATTCGAAATCGGGGGCCAGGACGCAAAATACACGTATATCACCAACTCCGTGCCCTCGGATTATGCAATGAACGAGGCCTGTTCCGCGGGAACCGGATCATTCCTGGAAGAGTCGGCGCACGAGACACTTGGCATTAAAATGGAAGAGATTGCCGACGTTGCGCTCAAAGGTGAAAATCCTCCTAATTTCAATGATCAGTGCGCGGCATTCATTACATCCGATATCAAAAACGCTATTCACGAAGGCGTTGAACACAATGATATTGTCGCCGGCCTGGTCTATTCCATCTGCATGAACTACTCAAACCGGGTCAAGGGCAACCGGCCGGTCGGGGAAAAGGTCTTTATGCAGGGCGGGGTGTGTTACAACAAGGCAGTTCCCCTTGCCATGGCATCCCTGGTGGGCAAGCCTATTGTGGTTCCGCCCGAACCCGGTCTCATGGGCTCATTCGGCGTTGCGCTCGAGGTCAAAAAAAGAATCGACCTGAACCTGATGAAGGAGAAGTCTTTTGATCTCGAGGTACTTGCAAACAGAGAGGTGGAATACGGAAAGACTTTTGTATGCAGAGGAGGAGGCAAGGGGAAATGCGACCGCCGCTGCGAGATCGCAATGATCATTCTTGACGGCAAAAAATTTCCTTTTGGCGGCGCCTGCAACCGTTATTACAACTTACGGCACAAGATCAAGTTTGATGTCGAATCCCTGGATCTGGTCCGTATACGGCAGGAGCTGATATTTGACAAGTACGGCGGACGTGTGGCACAAGATAAGAAAAAAAGAGGAAGAATCGGATTTAACCGCAGCTACCTCGTAAACACCTACTTTCCTCTCTATTCAACCTTTTTTGCCGAACTTGGATTTGAACCGGTCCTTCCGGACTCGGCGTCCAAGG
Organism: Thermodesulfobacteriota bacterium; assembly: GCA_034660535.1. Classification (GTDB taxonomy): domain Bacteria; phylum Desulfobacterota; class Desulfobulbia; order Desulfobulbales; family DAOVYS01; genus DAOVYS01. The sequence continues at coordinate 5,606 of JAYEJK010000412.1, forward strand.
AGGGTATTGATCAAAGAAACGCCGCATTCTGCTATCCCGGCGAATTAACCCATGGTTTTTTTCATACCCTGTTGAATATTAAAGATCCTCTGGATTTTATTTTTCTGCCCCATTTCAAGGCAGTGCCGACCCAGGCAGACAATACGAGTTCCCAGGTCTGTCCGCTGGTCCAGGGTGAAACCTTTTATCTTAGGATTGCATTTAAAAAGGAAGTGGATGAACTTTACAAAAAAGGGACCAGATTTCTGACCCCGCTTGTCAACCTGACAAAAGGGCTTAAGGAAGCCGAGGCCCCGCTGGTCGAAAGCGCGGTTAAGATGGGGATAAGCAAAAAGGAGGCGAAAAAGGCCTTTAAAAAAGCGCTGCTAAGGCAGGAAGAGTGCATGGCGGAATTCAAAAAGATCGGCCAAAGGGTCCTTTCCGATCTTGAGGCCAACCCGGAAAAGTCGGCGGTTGTAATGTTCGGCCGTCCATACAATGCATTTGTTGAAGAGGCGCACATGGGGATCCCCCACAAACTCGCATCCCGCGGAATTCTGACCATTCCCATGGATTTCCTGCCGTTTGAAAAAGAAAAATCCAAGCGCTACATGTACTGGGGCATGGGCCAACTGATACTGAAAGCGGCTCGATTTGCTGAAAAACATCCACAGCTCTTCGGCACATTTATAACCAACTTTTCGTGCGGTCCGGATTCGTTCATTGTCGGGTATTTCAGAACCATCATGGGCCGGAAGCCATCTCTGACCCTTGAGCTGGACAGCCACACCGCCGATGCGGGTCTTGAGACCAGGATCGAGGCATTTCTTGATATTGTTGCCGCTTACAGGCAGCTTATGGCAAAGGATCAAATCGATAAAAAAGAATCAACTTTTATCCCGGCAAGGACGATACTTAAAGACGGCCACATAAATGTGATAACATCTTCCGGAGAATCGCTCTCCATGACCGATCCCAGAGTCAAGTTTATCACGCCCTCCATGGGCAGAATCGGGACCGATGCATTAGGTGCCGTGTTCAGAGGACTTGGATTGCACGGCGGCGCCCATCCGCCATCCGACGAGGCAATATTGAAACTCGGACGCGCAAATACGTCCTGCAAGGAATGTCTCCCTCTTATCCTAACTACCGGGACTCTATTGGACTATGTTTATAATGTAAAAAAGGAAGACGAGGTGCTGGTCTACTTTATGCCCACCGGCGCAGGTCCCTGCAGATTCGGCCAGTATCACGTCTTTATGGAAGACCTGATCAAGCGGCTCGAACTGCCTGACGTGACAATGTTCTCCCTTACCTCGGAAAACTCATACGCAGGACTGGGAACCAAATTTCATAAACTGGCATGGTGCGCGATTGTGATCGGCGATGTAATTGAAGACACAAGATCAGTCATCCTGGCAAATGCGGTCGATGTTCCCGAGGCAATGAGTGTTTTTGAAAGTGAGTGGAAGCTTGTCCTGGCAGAATTTGAAAAGGGGGATGTCTTCGGAATCGAACAGCAGGCTGCCGTGATTGCCGAACGATTAAGCAGGATACCGATGAAACGGCCTATTGATGAAGTGCCGGTAATATCGCTTGTGGGAGAAATATTTGTCAGAAGGGATGGAATCTCGCGCCAATATATTACCGAACAGATGGCTGAACAAGGGTTTGCAGTCATCTGCTCTCCTGTGGCGGAATGGATTCACTATTCCGATTTTCTGGTGGACAAGAATTTGATCGATTATGATATGTCGATAAAGGAAAAACTGGAATTCATGCTTAAGAAAAAGATAATGGGCCAGTACGAAAAGAAACTTAAATCTACACTGTCACGATCAGGACTTCTTGATTCAAAACCCGTGGATCTTAAGACCGTGATTGCAAACGGCTCGCCATTTTTTTCACCAAATCTGACAGGCGAGGCGATCCTGACTGTCGGGAGCGCCATGTCGGAGATTGTGTCCCATTCCTGCGGCGTGATTGCAATCGGCCCGTTCGGCTGCATGCCGAACCGGCTTTCCGAGTCCGTTCTTATAGAGACCATGACGGGAAAAGGCAAACTGGCAACCGATCCCGGGAATAAATATTTACAAACCGTGCTTGCAGATGTAGATGAGCTGCCTTTCCTGGCCATAGAAAGCGATGGCTCGGCCTTTCCCCAGGTGATAAACGCAAAACTTGAAAGTTTCTGTCTGCGGGCCGAACGGCTGCATAAAAAAATGATGAATTATGAATTATGAACGATAAAAAACCTAGAACCCTGAACCCTGAACCCTGAACCCTGAACTCTGAACCTAGAACCCTGAACCCTGAACCCTGAACCCTGAACCCTGAACCCTGAACCCTGAACCCTGAACCCTGAACCCTGAACCCTGAACCCTGAACCCTGAACCTAGAACTCTGAACCCTGAACCCTGAACCCTGAACCCTGAACCCTGAACCCTGAACCCTGAACCCTGAACCCTGAACCCTGAACCCTGAACCCTGAACCCTGAAC